>CALJZV010000325.1 GCA_937983475.1 uncultured Verrucomicrobiales bacterium | reverse complement strand
TACACCACCTTGGGCAGCCATTGGCAGAAGGCATTGAGCTTGCGATAGCCCGACTCCTGGTAAAGGACGTGCAGGCGCCGGAGATGGTCGTCGAGTTTGCCGCTGATTTGGCCCGAGTGATACAGGTTGGAGAAGGTTTCCGGAAACTCCGGAGCGCGGCGGATTAGTTCGTCTGGAGTTGCGCCATTTTCAAAAGGTTTTTTCCATGTTTGAATCCGGCGCTCCAGCGCCGAGGAGCCGCTGGCGGAACCGGCAATTTCCCATGCCTGAAATACCGGAACGCCTGCGGAAATCAACGCCTCCAGCGCTGCGGAAAGCCTTGCCAGGGCCAGGTCACTCAGCGCCTTGCCCAGCATGGGAATCGGCCTCCACATTCCCTGCAAAATGGCGTTCAAGGTTCCCCTGCTGTTGCGCTGCGTCATGAAGAAGACAAAGCCGACACCGGCGTACACGGCCAGAAGCCAGCTTTTGTCCATCAGGAATCCGGCCACATCTCCCTGCCACACCAGCGCGACGAGAGATTGGGTCGGGAAAATAAACGCGGCGAGGTGAAACAGCAGGATGGGATAGATGAGTTGGGAATACATCTGGCGCGACAATCTGGCGCGCTCTGAATAATAGCGGCCCAGCAAGCGCAACCCCTCGACAATTCTCCCGCTTTGCTCGCCCGCCCGCAGCAGCGCCAAGTCAAACTCCGGGAACCAATTGCCCGTCCGGCTTAGTGAATAATGCAGCGACTGGCCTGCCGTCAGGTCGGCGATGATTTGGGAAAGCGGCTTCCGGTAGGAGCGCGCCGGCGGGTGGGCGCGGATTTGCTCCAGGCTTTGAATGACGGGGATCCCTGCCGACAGCAGCGAGGCAAGCTGGTCGTAGAGTTCGGCGCGTTGTTCCAGTTGAGCAGGTGTGAACACAGTGGACGTTTGCCGGAACCACACCGCCCGCGGGCTCGAGGCAATTACCCGAGGACCGAGTCGAACAGGTTTTTTAGCTCCTTTTTGGAGCGCATGCCGACGACCTGCTGGGCGACTTGGCCGTTTTTGAAAAGCAGGAGGGTCGGAATGGATTGGACCCGGTATTCGGCCGCGAGATTCTGCTCGTGGTCCACATTGACTTTCCCGATTTTGACCCGGCCTTCGTATTCCGCCGCCAGTTCATCAAGAACGGGAGCGATCATTTTGCACGGGCCACACCACTCAGCCCAAAAATCCACTAGAACCGGCGCGGATGATTTGAGGACTTCGTCGGAAAAATTGGCCTTTGTGATCGTGAGAATATTGGGTGCTGCCATAAATAAATTGTAAATTTTAGCCTGCGGGCTGATTGGTCAGAAACCAACCCAAATAGATGACGCTGGCCAGAGCCACGACGCTGATGACCGCTGCCGCAATGGCCAGGCCCGAATCCACCGTGCTGATGGTGGCTGCGCCTGCTGAGGGTGCGGCTTGCCGTTTGGGAGCCGCTGCGGCTGCCGATGCGGGAGCTGCCGGTGCTGCGGCGGGTGCGGGACGCGGGGCGCTGGCAACACGCGCGCCGGGAGTGGCGGGCGGTGCCGGAGGCTTGGGCGCTCCAGCGGGGGCAGGGGCACCCGGAGGGCGGGCTCCAGCAGGAGCCGCTGATGCAGGACCTCCCGCAGGCAGGCTGGGCAGTTTGATGGTCGGAGATGCCGTTGGCTTGGGAGGCAAAGTGATACGGACGGTTTCCTTCTTGGGTTGAACCTTGGCGGCTTCAGTTGGTCGCGGAGGAACACCGCCTGGAGGATTTGGAATATTTTCAGCCATAACTGGTTTGTGCGGTTCAAACTAAAGTTGCAGTTTGTGGCTGTCAAACCCTATTCAGAAGTCATTAAAAAGAACTCAGGCGCACCCGTGCAAATGTGCCTGGCTGCGCCTGAATCAAGAACCGATTTGGCATTAATAACGCTCACGACGGGCACCGTCACGAGGCCCACGAAAGCCGCCTTCGCTCCGAGGTGGGCGGTCTTCACGGGCGCGCGCGATGTTCACTGTCAGGGGACGTCCATGGAAGTCCTTGCCGTGAAAAGATTCCACGGCTTTCTGGGCGTCCGCAGGGGCAGCAAATTCGACAAAGGCAAATCCACGCGACTTGCCTGTGAATTTGTCCATCATGAGGTTGACTGAGGAAACCGGTCCCACCTGGGAGAAATACTCCTGGATGTCATTTTCAACGGTCTGATACGAGAGGTTGCCGACAAATAATCTATTCGGATTCATGGTATATCTATCTGCCCAAAAAACCGGCTTTGGAGATACTGCACTGGCAGGATCACTGACTGCCACCCTTGTCCCTTGCCGCCGACAGTCTGTCTTGCTGACACCGATACCTACTGTTCTTTGTGCTGACGGTTGGATTTCTAGCACGCGCGTCTTATCAGTCAATAGGGGATTCCTTGATCGCATTGTCCTCTGATTGATTGGTCCCGAAATTGATGAAGCGGGAATTATAATTGACAGGCGAAGGGCGGATTTAATAGAAAGCAATTGCTCCCATGTCTGCACCTTCACAGCCGAAATGTGCTGTGGCGCCTTTTAATGACGCCTCGTTGTCTTCGCGCATTCTTCGCAACAGGTGTGGAAATCCCAGTTTCATTTGAACCTTCGAAAATTCTGAACACCCCATGAAAATACATACTCGCCTGGCAAAAAAATGGTTCGCCGCCAGCATCATTGGCATTGCCTCCCTCCAACTGTTATTACCTGTTGACGCCAGCCCTCAAGGCCAGCAGCCCGTCCGAGTCCGCATCGTTGATGCCATCACCGGTTACGATATTAATCCGCAGGGCATAGTGCTCATCGATCCGGTCACCGCCGAACCGCATTTTGAAGCTGCCAGCTCTCGCGGGGCTGGATCCAACACGCTGATGCGGAAGCCGAGATAACACACGCTTCAAGTCGCTTCTCCCGATTATCAGCCAGCAACATTCCAGATCGAGGTCAACAAGGAGACGCCGCCCATGCAATTTGTTTTGGAGCCGCTGGCGGTTCCGTCCGAACTGGACCCGCAGAGAATCGCCTCCCTACAGCGTCCCGACGCCACCGTGATTGTGGGCTATGTGGCGGATGATGATAAAGGCGGGCCGGTGTCCGGGGTCAAGGTCAGCTCCGCTCCCAGTGGCGTGTCTGCCGAAACCGACAGCCGGGGCTTTTTTGAAATCGTGGTGCCCGTTCAGGATGACGTTTCGGCTCAAAACTCTCCTGCCAGCCTACAGTTTGAGAAAAAGGGCTATAAGGCGACTGTTTACGAGAACCTGGATCTTTGGCCTAACGGGGACTGGGCTTATCAAGTGCGTTTGTCCAAAGGCTCTGGCAAAAGTGTTTTTAATGAGAAGGAAAACCGCCGCCATAACCTCAATAAGAAAAATGCCGTCGGTAACAAACAGCAGGGTGAACTGGAGGAATTGATGTTGGCGCGTGCGCCGGGCGGTATCGTCCAGCCCACCAATGCCACGATTCGAATTCCACAAAACATCCGGGTTCTGTTGACCAACGGAACCGTCGAATACGTTTCCCTTGAGCTTTACACCCGCCGCGTGTTGCCCAAGGAATGGATCGCTTCATGGAACAACTATTCGGGAGGCAGCAATTGTTTGAAATCAGGCGCGGTGGTGATTCGAACCTACGCCGTGGGATACGGCAACCTGCCGGCAGGCAGCAATTATGATATCTGCGCCACAACCACATGCCAGGTTTACGGAACGACAACCTCGTCATCCACGGACACCGCTGTCAATACGACGACCAATTATGTGATGCTGGCTCCGGGCACCACACGGGTCGGCTTCAAGCTCACCGAATACTCTTCGGAAAATAACTCGCTCGGCTTCCCTTGCGGCGACGGCTTTACAGCGCCGAACAGCGGTTGCTTGTCGGACCCGGTTTGCACCGGGGAGACGCGCTTTGGCCATGGACGCGGATTGTGTCAGTGGGGATCGGCCAAGTGGGCCACGGGGCTTAAATTTCCTGGCAATAATTTTTCAAACACAACGATGAGCAACGGCCAGCAGAAACAGGACTGGATCCGGATTGTGGAGCATTACTACCCCACCTTGTGGCTGGTGCGGGGAGAAACGCTGGGCATCGGCCACAACATCAAGGTGGCTGGCGCGAGCGTCACTGTGCGTGAATGTTCAGGGGGCACCATCACCAGCGGCACCAATTGCCCGGTGGTGACGACCAAGGCAATTGGCTCGACGGGCACAATTATTGGAGGGCCAGTTCTGGTGACCAGCGACGGCGCGGGATTCACCTGGTGGCGGATTCAATGGAGTGACAGCGCAATTGGCTGGGCACCCGAGAACTGGATTGAGCGTGACATCGCCATTCCGACTGCGCCCAGCGGTCTTGCAGCCAGCGGGGTTTCTGGTTCTCAAATCAACCTGAGTTGGGCGGACAATTCCAACAATGAAGCCGCGTTTACGGTGGAGCGCTCTGTTTCCGGCGGCGGCCCCTGGGCTGAAATCGCAGAGGTGGGCGCCAACATAACTTCCTATTCCGATACGGGTCTTTCGGCTGGGACAACCGTTTATTATCGCGTTCGCGCCGCCAACCTGGCTGGCAATTCTTCTTATTCCAATGTGGCCAAGGGATCCACTTATCAGCCCGCTCCGACGCTAACGGCCATCGCGAACCAAACAGTCAACGAGGGCAGCACATTGAATTTGACCGCCAGCGCCTCGGCTCCGGATTTCGTTGAGAGTGTCGCGGACTTTGAAGGGTTTGACAGCGGCACCAGCGGCGGCACAGTGCTCTTCCGCGTTCCTCGCCATTCCGGTTCGACCAGCAGCATGCTTGATTCGACACCTAATACGTCTTCGGTCACGGACACATTTCCAGCGGGCACTGGCATCGGCAGTCGTGTGCTCAAAGCCGAGTGGAGCTTCAATACGGCCGCCAACCCGTGGTTGCGCATGACAACCGCCAGCACGGAAAATGTTGGCAATCCGGTCGTGGATTTTACCAAGAAGCTGCAATTCGATATTTATACGGATAAGGCATTGAAAGTGGGATTGGGCCTGCGCGAAACGACCACGGCTGCAGGGACGTTTGTTGGTTCCGATGGCGGCTCAACCGGCGGGATCGAATGGGCTGGCGTGACCAATCAGGTTGGCTCTCAACCGTCGGCGACGCGCACTGTGAACGCCGGAGCGTGGACTACACTGAGTTTCGATCTTCCTGCGGAACCCATTCGCAACTACTCCGGTGGCAATGGTGTCCTGTCCACCGCTTCTGGCCTTGGAACACTGGAACACATTGCATTTGTTCCGGCGGGAGGCATTGGAGCCTACACCGTTCACATGGATAATTTCAAAGTCAGTTGGCCGAAGGTCATCACTTACAGCTTGGAGCCCGGCGCGCCCTCCGGAGCGAGTATTAACGCAACCTCAGGCGCCCTGACTTGGACTCCCACCGAGGCGCAGGGACCGGGCGTTTACACGATCATAGTTCGGGCTACTGATAACTCGACTCCACCTCAAAGCACCACACGCAGCTTTAATGTGACCGTCAATGAAGTGAACGCCGCGCCGACCTTGGCGGCCATTGGCAACCGGACGGTCAATGAACTGAGCGCGCTGACCTTCACGGCGGTGGGCAACGATACCGACGTTCCCGCCAACACGCTGACCTACAGCCTGGACGCGGGCGCGCCCTCCGGAGCGTCAATCAACGCCTCCTCCGGTGCCTTCACCTGGACGCCGACCGAGGCGCAGGGACCGGGCAGTTATCCGATCACCGTTCGGGTGACCGACAACGGTTCTCCGAACTTGAGCGCCTTTGAAACGATTACCGTGACCGTCAATGAAGTGAACGCCGCGCCGACCTTGGCGGCCATTGGCAA
>CALJZV010000324.1 GCA_937983475.1 uncultured Verrucomicrobiales bacterium | reverse complement strand
CGATCAACCGGGTGCGTTTGCCGACGGCATTTGCCGGTTGATGGCTCAACCCGACGAGGCCCGTCGAATCTCTGGCAACGCGCTGGATTTGGTTCGAACGCAGTTTAGTTGGGCAGCGTCAGTGGACGCCTTTGAGCGCCACAGTTTACACGTTATAAAGAAAGACAAAGTCATTTGAACATCAGTGTTTTTGGACTTGGATATGTTGGCGCGGTCATCAGCGCCTGTTTTGCAAAAGGTGGACACAAGGTCATCGGCGTGGACACTGATCCCGTCAAGGTGGACCTGATCAATAACGGCCGTTCTCCCATCATTGAAACGGGCTTGGAGGAATTGCTTGCTCAAGGGGTGCGAGAGGGGCACATTCGCGCCTGCTCCAACTGCGAGGCCGCAGTCTCCGCGACGGAGGTTTCCATGGTTTGCGTCGGCACCCCCTCCCAGGCCAACGGGGAACTGGACCTGACTTACATCCGCCGGGTTTGCGAGGACATTGGAAACGCTCTGAAGCAAAAGAGCGCTTACCATATTGTTGTCGTGCGTTCGACCATGCTGCCGGGCTCAATCAATGGCACGGTCATTCCTGCATTGGAGGGCGCCTCGGGCAAGAAGGCCGGCAAGGATTTTGGCGTGGCCATCAACCCGGAGTTTCTTCGCGAATCCACCGCGATTCATGATTTTTATCATCCGCCCAAGACCGTAATCGGTGCCATGTCGGAACAAGACGGAGAGAAAATTGCCAGCTTATACGCAGGATTGCCCGGCGCGGTCATTCAGACCCGAATCGAAACCGCGGAAATGGTCAAGTATGTGGATAATGTCTTTCACGCGCTGAAGATCACCTTTGCCAATGAAATCGGGAGCGTCTGCAAAGCCATGGGTGTCGATGCCCAGGAGGTGATGCGCATTTTTTGTGAAGACCGCAAACTCAATCTGTCTCCAGCCTACTTGAAGCCCGGCTTTGCCTATGGCGGCTCTTGCTTGCCCAAGGACCTGCGCGCCCTGAACCGGTTGGCCCGCTCGCGTGACGTGACCGTGCCGGTTTTGAATGCCATTTCGGAGAGCAACGAGCATTTGATCAAGAGCGCCTACCAGTGGATTCAAGCCACTGGCAAGCGGCGAGTCGGTTTCCTGGGATTCGCCTTCAAGGAGGGCACGGATGATTTGCGCGAGTCTCCCTTGGTGGCCCTGGCTGAGCATCTGATTGGCAAGGGATTCGACCTCAAGCTCTATGACAGCCATGTGTCACTGGCAAAACTGCTCGGCGCCAACCGCCGCTACATTGAGCATCACATCCCGCACATTTCGCGGTTGATGGTGGAGAAAGCCGGGGACGTTCTTCAGCACGCGGAGGTCATAGTCATTGGGAACGCCAACGAGGCATTTTTCAACCTGCTGCCCAGCCTGAAAAAAGACCAATGGGTCCTTGATTTGACACCGGGTGGAGCCAAACACCAATCACCTGCCCATTACGAGCGACTTGCAGGGTGATATAGCGCCATAATTTCTCGTAAGCAGGGCACGAGTTTCTTGCTGCAAACCTCTGGATAAAAATCTCAAATCAGCTAACTTCGCATCAAACCATTAAGGGAAAGGATCTTTATGTTGACTCGACGCGAAGCCATCAGGAATTCCGCCATTTTGACCGCCACGCTGGCAACCGCCTCGGTTTGGCCACAATTGCAGGCACAGGCCGCGGCTGCCGCCAACCCTCCGCAGCAGGGAGCATTCAAACTGCCTCCGTTGCCTTACGCTTACGATGCGCTGGAGCCGCATATTGATGCGCGCACCATGGAAATCCACCACGGCAAACACCATGCCGGTTACGTCAACAACCTCAACAAGGCCGTTGCTGAGGCGCCTGCACTGGCCAAAAAGTCCGTCGAGGACCTTTTGCGCGATCTTTCCGCCTTGCCGGACACTGTTCGGACGGCGGTGCGCAACAACGGAGGAGGTCATTACAACCATACGCTGTTCTGGCAGATGATGAAAAAGGGGGGCGGCGGTGCGCCCAAAGGCAAACTGGCCAAGGCCTTGGAGACTCATTTCCAAAGCATGGATGGCTTCAAGGAAAAGTTCACCGAAGCGGCAACCAAAGTATTTGGCAGTGGTTGGGCCTGGCTTACGATGAATGAGAAAAAGGAACTCTTCATTGAAACCACTCCCAATCAGGACACGCCGTGGAGCAACGGGCGCATTCCGCTGCTCGGAATTGATGTCTGGGAACACGCCTATTATTTGAATTATCAGAATCGCCGCGCCGATTACATCGCCGCGTTTTACAATGTGGTGAATTGGGAATTTGTGGCCCGCCGCTTCGAAAAGGGCAGGGCCTGAGGCGGCGCTTCACTGCGCCGAATAACATCATTCGCGCATGTCATCCGGAGAGACGCCCTGGGATTCACACCATTCCCGGTAGGCAAATGGCGAGATTTCCGAAGGCTTGATTTCGCTTCGCCCGCCCCAGAACACGTTTGTGTAGGACACGGGAATGCCGGCTTCCTTCAAATGCTCGTCAATCGCGGCTTTATGGGCCAGCACCATTGGCTTTTCGGTTCCGTGAGCAACTCCCATGACATTGACGTTGTGAAATTCCGGGCCGCCTTCGCGCCAGTAGGCGTGGGTCATGATGTAATGGCGGCCAACTTCCCTGCCAGCCTCGATTTCCCGCCCCGGCGGCACGGCCCAATGAAACAGGGCATTGAACTTTGTGACGCGGTCGCCGTCCTTGAGCGGTTTGACATGCTCCAGGAACGTGGAAAATCGGCCGATGATTTTGCGCTGATTGAGGCTTTCGGCCACGGTGAGAAAAGTCTCCAAATCGACGCCCGCGTCCTCGGCCCGGCCTCGCCAAATGTCCGGCACCAGTTCTTCGGGTCTGAATTCCCGTTTGATGGCGCTGAGAATGCGCCAATCCGAGTCGGAAAGGGTCACTATTTGAACTTCGGTAGGCTCGGCGGGCACGTCGGCGCGCGCGCCCGGTTCCATTCCGCGGCGGCGCATGTGGCCGACGCCCAGCGCGAACAGTCTCTTTGCAGACATCAACCGAAAATGTTCCGCACCGGTATGCTTGGCGAGCAGTTCGCAATGCTTCCGCATGGAATAGCCTTGGGGCACCTTCAGCGTGGTCCACAGCTTGTAATTGGATCCCGCCGAAACCGTGTCTGTTGACCGGATCACCACGTGCCCTGAAAAGGGATCCTTCTGGAACATGTAATCAAACGCGGCGTCGAGCTTGTTTAGTGGAACCTGCCATGCCACCAGCGCGCCTTGGGCCAGATTGGTTGCCAGAAGCGTCTGGCGCACGCGGCGAATGGTTCCCGCCTCCAGCATGGCCCGAATTCGCTCGATGACCGCCGGCAACTCAATCCCTGACAAACGCGCAATTTCACCCAGGGGATCGCGTTGAAAACCCTGAACACGATCCTCCGACACCGCAAGAATCTGGCGGTTGATTGGGTCGCTGATTTCAATTGGCACGGTTACAGAATTCATTTGGCAGTCAGAGTAGCACAGAACAACGGCCCGGTTGCCATGATTTTTTCAAGGGTCAGTTTCGTTTTCTGGGAGATAATTCGGCCGCAGCCTGGCAGGCATCGGCCACTTCGGCCAGGCGCCCCAAAAATTCTTCCCGGGCTCCTACAGGCAACACGCTCAGGACAGAGGCTTGAAGCTCAACTGCGATTTTTCGCGCGGCCTCATATTTTTTTCTCCCTTGGGCCGTGGTTTGAATCCGATTGGCTCGGCGGTCGGTTTCGTGTTTTCGGCGGCGGACCAGCCCGTTTTCCTCCATGCGATCCAGCAGGGCGGCAACGGTGTTCGGGTCGCTGGACATCTGGGAAACCAGCTCGCTTTGCACCATGCCGTTCTCGTCGCCCTCCAGCAGCGTGCGCATGGCGGTGAATTGGTCCGGTGTGAGTTGCAAGTGCGCGACGCGGCGCCGAAACGCCTGGTTCAATCCATACCAGGCACGGCGCAGCAATATGGGCATGCGTCGGCGCTCCGGTGAATCAATGGGCAGCGGGGTGGTGCGGGAAGGCATGGGTGGATCTTTTTACTGGTATATTTTTGTAACCGTCCAACAGCAGTTTCTCAGGCGCGTCACGGTTTGCGCTTGAGGGATTCTCGAATAATACGTGTAGGTATCATTTGTGTTGCATCCAGCGCAAGCTTGATGAATAGTCGCCAGAGCATCAACGGTTCAGGCAATTGCCGTCGTTGCGCCCGGTCAAAGCCAGCAAGTGCGATACACAGGACTACGATGAAATTCATTTTTCCAGCGGTTATTGGTGTTTTCATGACTGTTTCATTATCCCTGCAGTCGGCTCCGGTTCGAGGGTGGCTCAATTGGCGCGGCCCACAGCAAAACGGCACCTCGCAGGAGAAACAACTGCCTGATTCCATCGACCCCAAAAATCCGCTGTGGAGGGTGGAATTTCCGGGCCAGTCCTGCCCCGTCATCGCCAATGGAAAAGTGTACATCATGGGCTACGTGGACGAGGGGCCGGATTTGAAGGAGGGCATCGGATGCTTCGATGCGGAAACAGGGAAACTGCTCTGGGAAAAACGGTACAATGACTTTATCAGCGACACGATTTACCTGCGGTATGCCACTTCCAGCCCGACTGTGGATCCGGAAACGGGGAATGTGTACATGCAGGGCACTCAGGGATTGTTTGGAGGGTTTACCGGCGACGGCAAGTTGCTATGGATGCATTCACTCATGGAAAAACTCGGGCGCCTCACCTTTCCCAACAGCCGCACCGGCTCGCCCATCATTGACCAGGATTTGGTCATCACACGCGGTATCACGGCAAACTGGGGAGCGCAAGGTCCCGGGGGCGATCGTTTTTACGCCTTTGACAAACTGTCCGGGGATCTGGTCTGGTCCTCCAGCCCCGGTGACCGCCCAAGAGACAACTCGTTTTCGCATCCTTACCTTGGGTGGTTGAACGGCAAGCGCGTTCTCTACGCGGCCACTGGCGACGGCAGCGTGGTGTGCATGAATGCTCGGACCGGTGACCCGATTTTTCGGATTCCATTGTTCCGGGCGGGCATCAACGCCAGCATCCTGGTGCACAACGAGGACAAAATCATTTCCATCTTCGGAACTCCCTACGAGCCGGGACAAATGGTGGCGTTGAAAATTCCCAAGGTGGAGCCAAAGCCAGGTGAAGGGCCGGTCGTGGTGGAGCGCTCCGAAGTGGAGCTTTGGGCCAATGACCTTTCCACGTCGACCAGTTCGCCCATTCTTGTCGGTGACCGCATTTATGTGGTGACAGAGAAGGGCGACCTTTGCGCCGTGGACGTCAAGGACGGCAATCTTCTCTGGAAACTGAAAATCGGCATCGAGCAACGGAACGCCTCCCTGGTTCATGCCGATGGGAAATTATACGTTCCAATGCTGGATGACCCCGCTTCGAAGACTGGTGCCGGAGAGGCAGGCACCACCGGGGCTTTTTATATCATTCAGCCCACAGACACCGAGGGTAAGATTCTGACGCATGCCGCATTGGATGGACGCTGTTTTGGCACGCCGGCCGTTTATAACGGCAAGGTGTACATTCAGACCACACGCTACCTCTACTGTTTTGGCAAGCCGGGCAACAATTCCGGACTGCCTCCGGAGACGGCGGAGGAAAAACGCCCCAAGCCCGGAGCGGCGGCGCAGTTGCAGGTTATCCCTGCCGAAGCGCTTCTGCATCCGGGCCAAAAGCAGACTTTCCGAATCCGCTCGCTCGATGCCCATGGCTTTCCTGTTGAGGAAATAAAGGACCTCAGCAAAGTAAAATGGGCGCCTTACATTCCGCCCACGGCCAAGGTGCGCGCCACACTGAATGGGGCGTTCAATGACAAGGGCGAACTGGTAGCGGCCACGGTGCAAAAGCCATCAGCCGGCGCTTTCGAGGCGACCATGGGAGAATTGAAAGGCTACATTCGCGGGCGTGTTCTTCCCGACCTTCCGCTGAAAGAGGATTTCGAATGGGCACAGTTGAACGAAACAACCGCCAACGACGTGGAGGAACCGACCCCGTTTGCTTATCCTCCGCTGCCGTGGATCGGGGCGCGATTCAAATTCGAGATCCGGGAGAAGGACGGCAACAAGGTGCTGACCAAGACCATCGACAACAAGTTCTTCCAGCGCGCGACGGTGTTCATTGGGGATGCGGACATGAAAAATTACACCATCGAGGCCGATGTCATGAGCGAGGGCAACCGGCGCAAAATGTCCGATGTCGGCCTGATTTGCCATCGTTACTTGATTGTTCTCAAGGGCAACGAACAGAAGATCGAAGTGAATTCCAACCTGGAGCGCCTGCGTGTGCCGGCGGTGGAAGAGCCTTCAAATTTCCGCTGGTCTCCCAATGTGTGGTACCGGCTCAAGGCCCGTGTGGACACCAAGCCCGATGGTTCGGGTGTGGTGCGCGCCAAGGCATGGAAGAAGGACGAGCCCGAGCCGGATCAATGGACTCTTGAGGTGCCGCACAGGACGGCCCACCAAAACGGCGCGCCGGGGCTTTTTGGGTTTTCGCCGCAGGAAATGCGGGTGTTCATCGACAATATACGAGTGACCCAAAATTAGAGGCAAACGCGGATTGGCACTCCGCATCCAACACAAAATAATAGCAAGTTTATGAGCAAGATTATGCACGCCGCAGTCGCCCTTGGACTGCTCTCCGTTGTTTCTTTGTCCGCCGCCGACTGGCCGCAGTGGGGTGGAACTCCCGCGCGCAACATGTATTCGCCGGAAAAAGGCATTCCGTCCTCCTTTAACCCCGGGAAATTCAAGCGTGGCACCGATGAGGTGGACCTTTCAACGACTGACAATGTGAAGTGGGCTGCCAAGCTGGGTTCTCAAAGCTACGGCAATGTCACCGTCTCCAACGGCCGCGTTTTTGTCGGCACCAACAACGAGACTCCGCGCGACACCCAGCACGAAGGGGACCGAAGCATTCTGATGTGTTTTGATGAAAAAACCGGGGAACTGCTCTGGCAACTGGTCGTGCCCAAGCTCAAATCCGGCAAGGTCAACGACTGGGAAAATCTCGGCTTGCTGTCCTCACCAACGGTCGAGGGCGATTTCGTTTACATTGTCACCAGCCGGTGCGAAATCATGTGTTTGGATGTTCACGGGCTGGCCAATGGCAACCAGGGAATGCAGGATGAGCCGGCCTACATGGCCAAGGACACCGGCAGGCCTCCGGCAAAAATCGGCCCCAAGGATGCCGACATCATTTGGGTTTACGACATGATGGACGAGCTGGGAGTCTTTCCCCACAACGCCTCCAATTGCTCGGTGATTATCGTGGATGATCTCGTATATGCCTGCACCTCCAACGGCCAGGACTGGACCCATTCAAATATCCCTTCCCCGCTGTCTCCCAGTTTCGTCGCGGTAAACAAAAAGACCGGCGAATTTGCCGGTGAGGATGACGCGAACATCGGCCCGCGCATCTATCATGGGCAGTGGAGTTCGCCCTCCACGGCCAAGGTCAACGACAAGAAACTGGTGTTTTTCGGAGGGGGCGACGGATGGTGTTATGCCTTCGACGCGAAGCCCGTCAAGGATGACGAAACCAGCTGGCTCAAAACCGTCTGGAAATTTGACTGCAATCCTCCGGAATACAAAAAGACCAAGGACGGCCAGCCCATTCGTTATCCCGCGGCGGAGGGGCCCAGCGAAATCAATTCCACACCGGTCTTTTACAAAAATCGCGTTTACGTTGCCATTGGGCAGGATCCGGAGCATGGCGAGGGGGTGGGGCGGCTGGTTTGCATTGATGCCACCAAGACAGGTGATATTACCGATTCAGGCCTCATCTGGGATTATCGAAAAATAAAACGGAGCATCTCCTCCGTCTCCATTGATCCGGAAACCAATCTGCTCTTCATCGGAGACTTCTCAGGGTTTGTGTATTGTTTGGATGCCGACTCTGGCAAGGAGCATTGGGTTTACGACATGAAAGCCCACATGTGGGGTTCAACCATGGTGGCCGATGGCAAGGTGTTTGTCGGGGATGAAGACGGAGACTTTGTGGTTCTGGAAGCTTCCAGGGAGAAAAAAGTCCTCAGCGAAATCAACCTGGGCGCGCCGATTTATTCCACGCCGGTCGTGGCCAATGGCGTCCTGTATGTTGCCTCCAACACGCACCTGTATGCTTTCCGTGATCAGTCCAAAGTCAAAACCACAGGGGACGATCCCAAGGTCAAATTGGACGCGCCCAAAAAATAACCACCAAAACACCAGGACTTACGCCCATGGAAACCAATACTCCCGCCGCGCAGCGACTGGTCTGGACCGCCGTGGTAGTTCTGGCGGTATTGCATCACGATTTCTGGTGGTGGAATGACCGCACTCTGGTGCTGGGCTTTCTTCCCATTGGCCTGGCTTACCATGCCCTTTATTCGGTGGCCGCGGGCTGTGTCTGGGCGCTGGCCAACAAATATGCCTGGCCCCATCACATCGAGGAATGGGCCAGCGAGTTTGACGGAACCGCGAACAAGACCTCTGCGACAAAAGGAACTCACTGAATGAGCGCTCAAATTCCTTTTTACGTTATCATCGGCTACCTGGGACTACTCATCTGCCTCGGCATGTTCAGCAGCCGTTTTTTCCGCGGCACCAGTGCCGATTACTTTGTCGTGAGCCGCTCCATCGGGCCGTTTTTCCTGTTGATGAGCATCTTTGGAACGACCATGACCGGCTTCGCATTGGTCGGGTCTTCAGGCAAGGCCTACACCAGCGGCATCGGCGTCTATGGGCTGATGGCTTCGTGGTCGGGACTGATTCACTCCGCAGTTTTTTTTCTCATCGGCATCAAGCTATGGGCCATCGGAAAGCGATATGGATATGTCACGCAATGCGCCTATTTCCGGGACCGCTTTGAGTCGCCGGCCCTGGGCTACCTGCTGTTTCCCGTGCTGGTGCTTCTGGTGATTCCTTATTTGCTGGTGGGTGTCATTGCGGCGGGAAAATTTCTTCAACCCACCACGGCCGGGGCGTTCCCCGAGCTGTTTCCCCATGCCAACAAGGCCTTGGCCGGGGGCATTCCCGCTTGGCTGGGTTCACTGGTTATTTGCCTGGTGGTGTTGTTCTATGTGTTCTTCGGCGGATTGAGAGGAGCGGTTTGGGCCAACGCCTTCCAGACCATTGTTTTCATGGCCACCGGGGTGATCGCGTTCTGGATGATTTCCACCAAGCTGGGCGGGTTGGCTGAAGCGACGCGGCTTGTGGCCGAGCATGAACAGGCTTCCTCCAGGCTGGCCCGGCAGGGGCACATCGGTCATTTGCAATTTCTTTCCTACTGTTTTGTGCCGTTGTCCGTCGGCATGTTCCCGCATCTGTTCCAGCACTGGTTGACTGCTCGAAGCGCCCGGTCATTCCACCTGACGGTTGTGGCGCATCCCATCTTCATCATGATTGTCTGGGTGCCATGCATCCTGATTGGCATCTGGGCTGCCGGTTATTTGGGAACCGGAGCCAATCCCAACGCGGTTTTGGGGCGTATGGTGGGACAGTTGGTGCATTCGCCCGTGTTGACCGGATTGGTCGGGGCAGGCGTTTTGGCGGCCATCATGTCGAGCCTGGATTCACAGTTCCTGTGCATCGGAACCATGTTCACCCAGGACATTATGGTGCGGCGATTTGGTGAAAACCGGTTTAGCGACAAACAAAAAATCTGGCTGGCCCGGTGCTTTATTTTGGTCATTGTTGCCATCACCTATTTTCTCTCCTTGTGGCTGAAGGACAGCGCACACGTCTTTGACCTCGGTGTTTGGTGCTTCAGCGGTTTCGCAAGCCTCTTCCCCCTGGTGTTTGCGGCGGTTTACTGGAAACGGACGACCCGGGCGGGGGCAATCTCGTCACTGGTTGTCATGATTCTTGTCTGGGGTGCGTTGTTTTACCGGGACATCATTGCCACCAAGCCTGCCGGCAGCGGTGATGAGGAATTGCTCTTGTGGGGGTTGATGCCGGTGACCTTTATCTTTTCCGCCTCCGCGCTGACGCTGGTGATCGTGTCTCTCTTCACGAAACCGCCATCCGAAAAGACCGTGGAAAAATTTTTCCCCGCGCCGCTGTCCCTCAAGCCACCCGGGGAGTCGGCTGTTGTTCGATAAAACATTAAACCCGTGAGTTTCAAACCCAATATGGATTCTCTTATTCAAACTGCGGCCAAACAATTGGACACCCATCTACAGGAAATTATCCAATGGCACTTTTCTCCGGAGACCGGCTGCCCATTCTGGCTCAACTGGGCCAGGCAGGCCGGCTGGGATCCCCGCGACGAAATTAAAACCTTTTCCGACATCGGCAAATTCCCGCATTTCCAGGACGAATGGTTGCGCGACCTGCAACCGGACGTTTGGGTGCCTGCTCAATACAAAGGAAGGCCGTTCAACATTTTTGAAACCGGCGGCACCACCGGCATGCCCAAACAACGCATTGGCTGGGACGATTACAAAACCGATTACAGTGAATTTTCCGAGAAGCTCTCCGACGAGCATTTCCCGCGCAATCATTACTGGCTCATGATGGGGCCGACCGGCCCGCGCAGGCTGCGACTGGCCATCGAGCATCTTGCCAACGTGCGCGGCAGCTCCTGTTACTTCATTGACCTCGACCCGCGCTGGGTGAAGAAGGTCATCAGCAACAAGCAATTTGACCAGGCCCGCGCCTACATGGAGCATGTGGTGGATCAAGCGGCCACCATCTTAAAGCACCGCAAGGTCAGCGGCCTCTTCACAACCCCAAAACTCCTGGAAGCGCTTGCCGAAAAAGTGAACCTCTGGGATGCGGGCATTCGCGGCGTGTTTTGCGGCGGCACCACCATGGCCCCGCAGTATGTGCGGTTCATTGTGGAGGAAGTGCTCGAAGGGCGAATCGGCTTTTACCCGACCTACGGCAATACCCTCATGGGCCTGGCCGCCAGTGTGCCGCTTCGGCCTGAAGACAAATTTTCCATCACCTACTACGCCCCGCAGCCGCGCGCTGTGCTCCGCGTGGTGGACCCCAACAACACCTCTCAGCTCAAAAACTATGGCGAATGGGGCAGGGTGGAACTCACCACGCTCACCAAGGAATTTTTCATGCCGCGATTCCTGGAACGCGACGAGGCCATCCGCCGCGAACCGCGCGCGCCTTATGCCTGGGACGGTGTTGCCGAAGTGCGCCCCTTTGGCGCCATGGAAAAGAACATCGTCGAAGGGGTGTATTAAGGCCAAAAACTGGAGGGACGAGCTCCCGCGAGTCCGACTTATTATCCCGACGAGGAGTTTGGGACTCATGGAATTCGTCCCTCCGGCAGGTGGCGGGCTTGTCGAACATCCCCAGGCCAAACTTGCGCTTGTCGATTGGAAGGCGCTGAACGGCAGCCCCGTCAGGGGCGGCATCGTTGAAGTGAAAGATGTCTTTACCTGAAAGGAGTTCCCTGTGGAGCGGGATATGTCGCCCCGAATGGGGCTCCTTATATTCGGGCGGGATTGGGCTACTACAACGATGTCGCTCCTGACGGAGCTAAACAACTGCGCCTATCGCAAAGCGCAAATCTCAAGCCCTCAACGGGGGATAGCCCCGGGCAAGCGCAACGCAGGCCGGAAACCACCTTTGAAGGCAAAAATTGGGCGATGCTGGAGCAATCGCCCTACCGGTTTTGTCGGTAGGGCGGCGCTCCGGTGCCGCCCTGATCAACTCTGCTCCCACATGGACAAGCGCAGGCTCGCGAACCGCGCCGGTTATTTGTTGCGAAGCACTAACCTTAAGGCAACTCGCGGCGATATATCATAGGT
>CALJZV010000323.1 GCA_937983475.1 uncultured Verrucomicrobiales bacterium | reverse complement strand
ACTTCAGCTCGGATTTGGGTCATCCACGCCACGAGGTGATGTCATCCTCGGTGAATGGTTCGCCGTCCCGACCCAATGAATAAACTGCCACCTGTGTTCTCAACCACTCAGATCCAGACTGACGGATATCCTTGTCTGCGTTTTGCGTGTCTGGATTGGTCACATTGCCATCATGATCCCCGTCCAGCCTAACGCGGAAAGCCTGCCCCCATTGATCCACCAGAATTCTCTTCTCAGCAGTTTCAAGCACACCAGCACGGCCCTGCCGAGCTGTATTGATATTCAAAAAAGTAATCTCGCGACTGTTGCCAGCTACTTTATCTCCCAGCAGACAATCAAGAAGTTCTCCTGCCACCTCCAATTCAATGTCTGCTTCCAACGGCTTCCCAGCTAAATTCGGAAAGTCGTTGTACTCTGAGATGAAGTTATGAATCGCGAACTGAACATCCTTCGCTGTAGCCTTGTCACGGATCACAGTATTTCCATGAAGCTTGAGAAAAATGACGTTCGATACGGGCTCGATAATTTGAAAGACCAAACCCACCAACCCGGCGATAACCAGAACCCAGAGAATCCATCTCCAAATCTCCTTCATTGCTTGAGCCTAATCGACCTCCATGCGAAGCGTCAAGTTTCCGCTTGGTTCACCCCGTCCTTGCCCCCCTCCCCTTCCCGTGCAAGCTCAGGGCGTTCTTCATCTCCGATTTTCTCCCGTCCTCATGTCCGCCTCCATCCCCAACGTCCTCGCTGAACGCTACGCCACCGCCCCCATGCGCGCCATTTGGTCCGCCGAGGGCAAAGTCCGCCTGGCGCGCCAATACTGGGTGGCCGTGCTGAAGGCCCAGCGCGATCTCGGCCAGCAGGTGCCAGAGGGCGTCATCGAAGCCTACGAGGCGGTTTTGGAAAAGATCGACGTCGCTTCCATCATGCGGCGTGAGCGCGTCACCCGCCACGATGTGAAGGCGCGCATCGAGGAATTCTGCGATCTCGCCGGCCACGAGCACATTCACTATGTTATTAACAGCCCGGCCCCCACCGAGAACGTCGAGCAGTTGCAGGTGTTCCGCGCGCTGCAGGTGACCCGCGACAAGGCTGTCGCCGCGCTGGCTGCGCTGGCCCGCCGCGCCGCCGAGACGCGCGACATTCCGCTCACCGCCCGCACCCACAACGTCGCCGCGCAGCCCACCACCTTCGGCAAGCGCCTGGCCATGTTTGGCGAGGAACTGCTGCTCGGTCTCGGTGATTTGCAAAATCTCATCGACACCTTCCCAGCGCGCGGTTTGAAAGGCGCTGTGGGAACCCGCATGGACCAGATCAGCCTGTTCGATGGCGACTCCGCCAAGGCCCGCGAGTTGGAGCAGCGCATTCTCGGTTACCTCGGCATTCCGCAGTCTTTAGACGCCGTCGGCCAGGTGTATCCGCGCAGACTGGATCTGCGCACCGTCCAGGCGCTGTGCGATGTCACCAGCGCCCCGTCCTCCCTCGCGCGCACGCTGCGCCTGATGGCCGGGCATGAGCTCGCCAGCGAAGGCTTCGCCAAGGGCCAGGTCGGCTCCTCCGCCATGCCGCACAAGATGAACTCCCGCTCCTGCGAGCGCGTCAATGGTTTCCACCTCATCCTCAAGGGCCACCTCACCATGGCCTCCGGTCTCGCCGGCGACCAGTGGAATGAGGGCGACGTCTCCTGCTCCGTGGTCCGCCGCGTCATGCTGCCGGACGCCTTCCTCGCCGCCGACGGCCTGTTCGAGACCTTCCTCACCATTCTCAACCAGATGGAAGTCTTCGACGCCGTCATCGAGCAGGAACTGCAGCGCTACCTGCCCTTCCTGCTCACCACCACGGTGATGATGGAGGCGGTCAAAAAAGGCGCCGGACGCGAGACCGCGCATGAGGCCATCAAGGAGCACGCCGTCGCCACCGTGCGCGATCTGCGCAGCGGCCGCAGAGCTCACCGCCCTGCTCGCCACGCACCGCGCCAACACCGGTGACGCCCCCCAGCAGGTGGACGCCTTCGTCGAGCGCGTCAACGCCCTCGCCGCCAAGCATCCCGATGCCGCCGCCTACCAGCCCGGAGTGATTTTGTAAAAGCGTGGCGCTTCGAGGGCCTTCAATCCCGATAGACGTCCTTGCGGTGGCCAACACGAATCACCTCGATCACCAGAACATCGGTGAAGACTTCGTAGAGGATCCGGTAATCGCCGACCCGGATTCAATATGCATGGCGGCTTCCCGCCAATTTGACCGAACCAGGCGGGTGAGGGTTTTCAGCCAACGCTTTCACCGCTTGAATCAGCCTCTTCACCATGTCAGGAGGAATTCCGCGAAGATCCTTCTTCGTGGAACTGCGCCACTCAATCCGGTAACAGGCCATCGGCTTTGAGCTCTTTGAGGAACTGTTCGTGAGACAAAGTCGGCTCGTCGCGGCGGTCCGCGATGGCCGCCAGGTCTTTCAGGTCTTCAAGCATGCGCTCATACTCCGCAATGGGCACCACCACCGCAGTCTTCTGTCCCTGGCTGTTGGTGAGAAACTGAACCATAGTCTCCATGGGCCAAGTTTACGCGTCCGCGCTTCACTGTCGAGGCTGCACTTTGTCACCCTGCCAGCCCATACGCCACACGCTCGTTCTGCCAATAATACTGCTCCAGCGCGGCCTCGCCCTGGCCACTGAAGTATTGCTGAACCAGGCTAAACACCACATGATAGGGCGCGCCGCGGTCGCTCACCGGCCAGTTGCTGCCGTAGATGAGGCGGTCCGCGCCAAAGCTCTGCCACAAGTGATCCAGCACCGGCAGGTAATACGCCACCTCTCGCGGTGCCTGGCCCTCGGCTCCCTGAATCTGCTCGACCAGCGCGGACACCTTCATGAACACATTCGGGCACTGCGCCAGCGCGGTGATGCCCTCCTTCCAACCCTCCTTGATCTTCTGCGGATCGCCCGAGCCGCCCAGGTGGTTGATGACAATGCGCAGTGCCGGCACCGCCTCCGCCAGCTTGCGCGCGTGCGGCAGCATCGTGCTGGGGCCGTTGATGTCGAGTTCCAAGCCGTGCTCCGCAAGCACCCGGGCGCCGGTGAGGATTTTGTCGGGCTTTTTGTCGATGTCCACCAGCCCGCCGCGCCAGCGCACGCATCCTCTGCCTCCAGATCGTGCACCCCTTGATTGTCCTCCCCCCCCTCGCTGGCTTCGACCACCACGGTTTCCTTCACCCCGTGCGGCGCGGCCACGGCCGCCCAGTCATCCGGAAGCACGGTGCGGTAAAGTTTGCTGTTCTTCGGCGGCCACGGCACGCCCTGCGGCCGCGAGGGATCATAAAAATGCGTGTGCGTGTCGATGGCGCGCGAGGGTTTGAGTTCCGCCGCGCCCGATTCCGCGCCTGCCATGGCCAGGCCCGCTGCCGTTGATGTCCGGATAAAGTTCCTGCGATTCATGGCCGCCATTGTTTCAGAATCAGCCCGGTCTGCCAGGCAAATTCTCGTTTTTCGGTTGACGAAAACCGCGCTCGTAAGACGGTAATACCATGACCACCATCAGTTTCAAAATCGCTGACAGCGAGGCCCGCAAGCTTCGCCAGCAGGCGCGCAAACGGGGCATGACCGTCTCGGAACTCATCCGCCACACGCTGTTTCAGCCCGGGCCGGCCCAGACGATCGCCTTGCAGCGCTGTCCGCTCACCGGGGCGCTCATCTTTGCCCCCGCACAGGAAATGGAGCCGCTCACCTCCGCCACAGTCAAAGAAATGCTCGCGGATTTCCCATGAACTACCTGCTCGACGTCAACGCCCTGGTCGCCTGGGGCTGGTCGGATCATGCGGACCATCAGCGTGTCGCCACCTGGATTCAGGACACAAAAAGCCGGCGCGGAGTGAAGGTTTTCACCTCATCCATTCCCCCGCGTGGATTTGTCCGCGTTTAGGTTCAACGCAGCACCGGCATGGTCACTCCGCAGCTGGCTGGTTCCGT
>CALJZV010000322.1 GCA_937983475.1 uncultured Verrucomicrobiales bacterium | reverse complement strand
TTGTTCCGGTGCCGCCTGCGCACCACCTGGTCGCTGCCCGCGAAGGTTTTTTTCGGCGCGGCGGTGGCCTTCGAGTTGCTGGTGATCGGGTTTGTCCGGAGCGAGGTGCCCTGGCTGTGGCTCATTCTGTTGAGCCTGCCGATTTTTGCCTGGTTCATGGAACAGGAGCAGCGCGACCTGCAACGGGTGATTTCCCTTCTGCTCGATGACGTCGGCAAGAAGTGCCAGTTGACCAAACTTAAGCGGAAAGAAGCGCCCTCCCAGCCGTTCGCCAAAAAGGACGAACCGGCGGAAAAACTTGGCGAGACCACGCCGGTATCCTAAAACCTCAGCGCGCCTATGCTCCAGTATCATCAACTTCTTCGGCTCGTTCTCGAACAAGGCAAGTTCAAGCCCGACCGCACCGGCACCGGCACGTATTCCGTCTTCGGGGCGCAGGCCCGTTTTCCGCTGGCCGAAGGCTTTCCGTTGCTGACAACCAAGAAGCTGCATCTCAAATCCATCATCCACGAACTGCTCTGGTTCTTGCGAGGCGACACCAATGTCAAATATCTCAATGAGCGCGGCGTGACGATCTGGGATGAGTGGGCCGACGCCGAAGGCAATCTGGGCCGTGTTTATGGCGCGCAATGGTGCGACTGGCGCACGGCGGACGGCCGTTCCATCAATCAAATAGACTGGCTCATCGGGGAAATCCGCCGCAATCCCGACAGCCGCCGGTTGATTGTGAGCGCCTGGAATCCGGGCGAACTCGACAAGATGGCGCTGCCGCCGTGCCACACGCTCTTTCAATTTTTCGTCCAGGACGGCGAGTTGAGCTGCCAGCTTTACCAACGCAGCGCCGACCTGTTCCTCGGCGTGCCATTCAACATCGCCTCCTACGCGCTGCTCACGATGATGGTCGCCCAGGTTTGCGGCCTGAAGCCCGGCACCTTCGTTCACACCTTTGGCGATTTGCATCTCTACGCCAACCATCTGGAGCAGGCAAAACTGCAACTCACCCGCGAGCCGCGCCCTTTGCCGCAAATGAAAATCAACCCGGCTGTCAGGGAATTGAAAGACTTCAAGTTCGAGGACTTTGAACTGGTCGGCTACGACCCGCATCCGGGCATCAAAGCGCCAATTGCCGTGTAGGAAATGAAGCCTTTCAAAGCCATCGCCGCGATGAGCCTCAACCGGGTGATTGGGCAGGGGAACCGCATCCCGTGGCATATTCCCGAGGATTTCAAATGGTTCAAACAGACCACCACCGGGCATATTCTGGTCATGGGACGCAAGACCTTTGAATCCATTGGCCGACCGCTGCCCAACCGCACGACGGCGGTGTTGAGCCGAAGCGGATTCCGGCATCCCGGCGTTCAGACTATCGCCGACATCGGCGAGTTGCCAACGGTCTGTCCCGATGCCGATTCGAGGGAGGTGTTCATCTGTGGCGGCGCGCAGATTTACGCGCAACTGCTTCCTCGGTGTTCAGAACTGTTCCTCACCGTCGTCAAGCGCGAGGTGCATGGGGACGCGTTTTTTCCGCCGTTCGAGGAGCACTTTGAATTGGAGGAAACCCTCCGCGACACGGATGAACTCAAAATTCTTCGCTATCGCAACAAGGCTCTGAAACAGTGACCCGGCCCTGTTCCCGGAGCGGTTCATTTACCCAAAAGGAAATTGAAGGCGTCGGAGTTTGTTGTAGCGCATGTGTAACCGTTCATAGGTCCGCGGCATCTTGGTTGCAGTTCATGAAACATTTTATTTGCCTCACACTTGCTTTTTTTCTGGTTCCCATGCTGGGCATTTGCCAGCAAGGACAAGCGTCCCGGGAACGCAGTCAGGCCGACAGCAACGAAACGCTTCGCTTTGAAGGAGCGCGCACCGAAATCTACAAGGCAGCGGGGGAAACCAAACTTACCATCCACATTTTCGAGCCTGACGGCCATAAGCCGTCCGACAAACGGCCTGCCATCGTCTTCTTTTTCGGCGGCGGCTGGCTCAAGGGGACGCCGCGTCAGTTTGAACAGCATTGTCGCTATCTTGCCTCGCGCGGCATGGTAGCCATGGCAGCCGATTACCGGGTGTTCAGCCGCCATCGGGCGACCGTGGATCAATGCGTGGAGGATGCCAAGTCGGCCATCCGGTGGGCGCGGAGTAACGCGGAACGCCTGGGAATTGACCCGCAACGCATCGCGGCGGGCGGCGGCTCCGCTGGCGGACACATCGCCGCATGCGCTGGACTGGTTCCTGGATTTGAGGCTGATGGGGAAAAAGCAAACGTCAGTTCGGTCCCCGATGCGATGGTGTTGTTCAACCCGGCAATCCTGCTTGGGTTGATGAAGGGCTTTACCAATGCGTTTCCGGAAAGCGGGCGCGAGGATGTGAAAAAACGCCTTGGCGTGGCCCCTGAGAAACTGTCGCCCACGCATTTTGTAGACAAAGGCGCGCCACCCACGCTGGTGCTGCATGGCAAGGAGGACACGACCGTGCCTTACTGGACGGCTGAGGCCTTTGTCGAGGCGATGAGAAAGGTGGGCAACCGTGCGGAACTGGTCGGTTACGAAGGGCAGGGGCACAGTTTTTTTAACTACGGGAGGGGCGATAATCCCTATTTTCTGAAAACAGTCGAGGAGATGGACAAGTTTCTCGTTTCCATTGGCTATTTGAAGGGGCCATCCACAGCCCAAGCGTATTTTTCCCGAAATAGGAATGCAGTGAATGTTTCCCCATAAGCTGCGCCGTGAGCTTTTATTGACCCGTTGCTTGCCGTGGCAGATGCTATGGATGTTATGAGCCGGAAAGGTTTCTTCCCCCGCAGCGCGTTGTCGCCGCTGGTAGCCTTTGTTTTGTGTCTGGTTCCGTTTGCCGCCAAGGCGCAAACCAATGAATTTCGTGGCATGTGGGTGGACGCATGGGGGACGGGATTTCTCAACGCCAACGAGGTGACGCAACTCATCAACGATTGCCGCGCTTATAATTTCAACGCCATCGTCGTGCAGATGCGCCGGCGCGGCGACGCGTTTTACAACAACGTCCTGCCCGGCAACGATCCCAAGACCACAGCCATCGCCTCCAACTTCGACGCGTTGCAAGACATCATCACCAAGGCGCGCACAGGCTCGCCGCGTATCGAAGTGCATTGCTGGGTGGTCACCTACAAAATTTGGAGCAGCGAGAACTCGCCGCCCTCTCAGCCGGGTCACATTTACAATTTGCATCCGGAATATCTCACCCAGAACCAGGCGGGCGGGCGTTTCACCGGAGAGGGCTATTTTCTTGATCCGGGTCACCCTGGAGTGACGACGTGGAATTATGTCATGGCGACGAACATCGTCCGCCGTTACGACGTGGACGGCTTTCACTGGGATTACATCCGGTATCCTGAGCCGGACTCGGGATACAATCCGACGGCCATCGCCCGCTACAATGCGGAGTTCGGGACCACCGGCCAGCCTTCGACTTCCAGCACGCAATTCTCAAACTGGCGGCGGCGGCAGGTGACAGATTTCCTGCGATGGGCAAATGCGGAACTGATGGCCATCCGGCCGAATCTTCAGATTTCCTGCGCTGTCTTCGGCAATCGGAGCGACGCCTACAACGCGCGCTACCAGGACTGGGCGGCATGGAACAATGAGGGCATCATTGATATCTGCATGCCAATGGGCTACACGGCCGACAACAGCCTGTTTACTTCGCGCGTGACCGATTCCTTCAACAACCAGGGTGTGCGGCGGGTGTACAACGGCCAGGGCGCCTATCTGAACGTGATCAGCAACTCCGTCTGGCAACTGAATTACATACGCAACAAGCCGTTGCTGGGCTCAGTGCTTTACAGTTACCGCGTGCCCAACAGCGGGACGGTCAATCGCAGTGCCTCGCTTGCCTATATTCGTGACAACCACCAACCGTCATGGGTGAACGTGCCGGCCATCCCATGGAAAGCAGCGCCCTCCAAGGGTATCCTTCGCGGCCGCGTGACGCGCTCAGACAACGGACAGCCCATTTACAATGCCTCGGCCACCCTCCAGACATCGCCTTCGAGAACGGTCCTGACCGATCCTCACGGAAACTTTGCTTTCTTCGAAACGACTCCTGGTTCGTGGTCCGTTTCGGCCACAGCCAACGGCATGGGTGCTGTGACCAACTTTGTGTCCATCGGAGCAGGCAGCAACATCGTCGTCAATTTGGTCGTTCCGGCAACCGACATCACGCCACCCATCCTGTCCGGCATCACGGCCGGGAGCATCACGGACACCTCGGCTCGAATCACTTGGGCGACCGATGAAACGGCAAACAGCATGGTGGATTACGGGCTGACCTCGGCTTATGGAATGACCATCAGCAATACGGCGATGGCATTGAACCACTCAATTTCTCTGACGAACTTACAGTCCAATTCGACGTATCATTTCCGGTGCCGGTCGCGCAACGCAGCGGGACTGGAAGGGGCATCGGGAGATTTCACTTTTACCACCAATCCGCAGGGCGTGGTGAATGATGTCATCGTGGAGTGCCGCCTCGCTGGCGGAATTCTTAATTCCAATCCGCCTTATTCGGACGTTGGATTCTCTGATTCGACTCTGAAAAGCACTGCGCCCGGTTTGAGTGGCACCGGCTCGCGCTATGCCACCGCAGGCACCCCGAGCTTTACCATCAAGCCAACACTGCCTGTGGGTGGCGGTTCCTATGATGTTTATTTGACTCATGGCAACGTCGTGCGTGTTTCGGATGACATAGTGGTATCCGTCACGCAGACTGGGGGCACCGGGCTGTCCGCCTCGACGACTCTCCTTCAGCAACCCGGCGCCAACACGTGGGAATATCTCGGTCGGCTGAAGCTGAACCCCGGCGTGACGGTGCCGACATTGGTCTTCACCTATTCCAGTGGCGAACTCAACACGGGGGGCAACGGGCGCATGTACAGCGATTCGATTAAATTTGTTTTTGTCCCGCCGCCAGCCCCCCCGTCCATCACCAACCAGCCGCAAGGCAAAGTCATTCATCAGGGTGGCAGCGCGACGTTTTCGGTGGGCGCGACAGGCGCTGCGCCGATGTCCTACCAATGGCGATTTGACGGGGCCAATCTCTCCGGGGAAACCGGCAGCAGTTTCACTGTCAACAACGCGCAGCCGCTGCACGAGGGCGAATACTCGGTGATCGTCAGCAATCCGGGCGGTGTCGCCATGAGCGAAAGCGCCTTGCTCAATGTGGTTGTTCCGCCGCTGATAATCACTCATCCCGTGAGTCGGTCGGTGCAGGCTGGAGAGGATGTGACGTTTAGCGTCGTGACCGACGGCACCGGGCCATTTAGTTACCAATGGCGGCGCAACGGGACAAATATCACCGGGGCGACGGAGGATTTGCTCACCCTTGACGGCGTCCAAACCAATGCAGCCGGCAATTATTCTGTTGTGGTGACCAACGCGGCGGGATCCGCAACAAGCGCTGAAGCCGCGCTCGAGGTTCTGCCGCTGTTGCCGCCTGTCTTTGAACAAATCAACCGGTTGGCGGACGGCCGCATTCGATTGGCGGTGTCGCTGGCGCCTGGCGGAGATTATGTGCTTCAGGTTTCCACCAATCTCACCTTTTGGGCCGACGTGATCACACTGATGGCCACCAACGGAAACATGGAATTCATTGATGACGATTCAACCAACGGCCTGCTTCGTTTTTATCGACTCCGACGATAGTAAATTCAGGTCGCTGGGGAGCGCGCGCTGACTTGGGCTCTGCGCACGGCATCAGCAACGCGACTGCCGGCAAGTCGAGTTGGGAATTCACTGTCGGCGGCGAGTGGCTCTCTATGGTTTTCGCAAACAATAAGAAATTGAATGACCAGGCTCATTTTTTAAAGAAGCATGCGAAGGGGGCGTCATTTTTTGCAGCTTTTGTTAATGCAATGCACACGCTTGAATGCCGTGGAGCATTAGTTGTATTGCTGGCGCTATTGTCATGACGTACTTTCTTCAAACGCTGGTATTGGTTGTAGCGCTGTGTTCCGCGTCACTGGCATTCAGCGCGGCCGATGGGGCAAAACTGCCTCCGACAGTTATCCGAACTGTTGACTTCGTGGCCGACATCCAGCCGATCTTCGCGAAGTCTTGCCTCTCTTGTCACGGGCCGGAAAAGCAGAAGGGCAGTTACCGGCTTGATGTGAAAAGCTCCGCCATCGGCGGCGGCGACACCGGGCCGAACATCCTTCCCGGCAAAAGCGCCGAAAGCCCGCTCATCCATTACGTCGCCGGACTAGTTCCGGACAAGCTGATGCCGGCGAAAGGAGAACGATTGACGGAGGAGCAAATCGGGGTCTTGCGGGCGTGGATTGATCAGGGCGCAAACTGGCCGGACAACGCCTCGCAAGTCGCCGAGACGAAGTCCGAGCATTGGTCGTTTCAGCCGCCGCAACGGCCGGAGCTGCCGTCGGTGAAAGACAAGAAGTGGCCGCGCAACGAGATTGACCGGTTCATTCTGGCCAAGCTTGAGGAGAAGAAACTTTCTCCATCGCCCGAAGCGGACGAGCGCACGCTGATTCGCAGATTGAAGTTTGACCTGCTTGGACTGCCGCCGGCGCCCGATGAGATCGACGCCTTTCTGAAGGACAAGCGATCCGACGCCTACGAGCAGCTCGTCGAAATCTTCCTAGCCTCGCCGCACTACGGCGAACGATGGGCGCGGCATTGGCTCGACGTGGTGCGCTTTGCCGAGAGTCACGGGTTCGAGATGAACAAGATGCGTCCCAACGCCTGGCCGTATCGCGACTACGTCATCAACGCCTTTAACGCCAACAAACCTTACGACCGTTTCATCACCGAGCAACTGGCGGGCGATCAACTCGGCGAGCCTGCGGCGACAGCGTTCTTTGTGGCCGGCCCGTGGGATCAGGTCAAAAGCCCCGATGTCGCGCTCACGAAACAGCAGCGCAGCGACGAGCTTTACGACATGATCAGCACCACCGGCAGCGCGTTTCTCGGGCTAACGCTCGGCTGCGCGCGCTGTCACACGCACAAGTTTGATCCCATTCCCCAAAGCGATTACTACGCCTTCCAGGCGATCTTCTCCGGCGTGCAACACGGCGAACAGGAGTTGCGCCCGCCGGATTTTGAGCAGCGCCTCGCGCAGGCAATCGAGGTGCGCCAAAGCCTTTCACCAATTTTGGCTGAACTGGCGCAGTTCGAGCCGTTGGCGCAACCGGACTACAAGCCAATTGAAAAAACGGAACGCCCGCGCCCGGCGGTGAACGCGCGTTACAACACCGATCGATTCGCGCCGGTGCAGGCCCGTTTTGTCCGCTTCACCATCAACCAATCAAGCACACTCCAGCCGTGCATCGACGAACTGGAGATTTACACGGCGGGCGAACAGACGCGGAATGTTGCGTTGCGCGATCTTGGCGCGAAGGCGACCGCTTCAAGCACTCTCCCGAATAATAAAAAGCACAAGCTCGAACACATCAACGACGGGCAGGTCGGCAATGACCGAAGCTGGATTTCCGACGAGGATGGAAAGGGTTGGGTGCAGATTGAATTTTCTGAAACGCACACCATCGACCGCGTGGTTTGGGGTCGCGACCGCACGGAGAAATTCAAGGACCGTCTGCCGACCGATTATAAAATCGAGGTCGCCGTTGAGCCGGGGCAATGGATGCTCGTTGCTTCATCCGAAGATCGGCGCCCTTTTAATCCCAGCGCAAAACCGACGACAACCGCCGCAGCTCTGAAACTCTCTCCGGAACAGACGGCGCGGGTCAATGAATTGCTCCAGCAGAAAAAGGAAATCGAGTCGCGAATCAAGCCGCTGGAAGATTGGCCGAGAGTTTATGCGGGCCGATTCGAAGCGCCCGAGCCGACGTTCCGCCTGCATCGCGGCGATCCGATGCAGGAACGCGAACCGGTCGCGCCCGGCGCATTGACGCGCATCGGCGCGCCGCTGCAACTTTCGCCCGACACACCCGAACCGCAACGTCGGCTGGCTTTGGCGAAATGGATTACCAGTGCGGAAAATCCTCTGACCGCGCGGGTAATGGTCAATCGCATCTGGCAATATCACTTTGGCGAGGGCCTTGTGAAAACGCCGAGCGATTTCGGCGTGAACGGCATTCGACCGAGCAATCCCGCGTTGCTCGACTGGCTGGCGACGGAATTTGTCCGG
>CALJZV010000321.1 GCA_937983475.1 uncultured Verrucomicrobiales bacterium | reverse complement strand
CCGGTTTTTGCTGGCGCTTCAACCATGCCGGTCGGGCGGTTTATGAAAAGGTGTTTGGAGGGGAAATTGGTGATGTGCGCAGCATTTACGGAACCTACAACACCGGTCCGGCGAGGCAGGTTCTGAGCAATCCCGCCTGGGGGCCGATGGAAGTTCAGCTTCGCAACTGGATCAATTTGCTCTGGCTCTCCGGCGATCATCTGGTGGAACAGGCCATTCACAATGTGGACCTCACCAACTGGGCGATGAACAACAAGATGCCGGTCAAGTGCGTTGCTCATGGCGGACGGCAGGTTCGGCCCGAGGGAATGTTCGGCAACATCTACGATCACTTCTCGGTCGTGTATGAATGGGACAACGGCGTGCGTGGATTTTTGTTCTGCCGCCAGCAGCCCGGTTGCTTCAACGAAAATGTCGAGCGCATCTACGGCTCCAACGGCACCGCGCATGTCATGCTGTTCAACGGCGTCCCTTACACCACCAACCTGAAGAATGAGCGCGTCTGGCGTTATCCCGGCGAGAAAAACACGCCCAATATGTATGAGGTAGAGCACCAGGAGATGTTTGCGTCCATTCGGCAGGGCAGTCCGCGCAACGACGGCGAGTGGCTCGCCAACAGCTCGATGATGGGCATCATGGGCCGCATGGCCGCCTACACCGGCGAGGAAATTTCCTGGGAAATGGCGGTCAATTCCCAGGAGAAGCTTGTGCCCGACGAAGCCGACCTGAACTGGGACAAGGCCCCGGCTATCACGCCGATTCCGGTGCCCGGACAGACCAAGTTTATTTAACGGAAAGCAAACGAAAGGCGGCCGAACCAGGCCGCCTTTTTTATTTTACTCATGACAAAATGAAACGGCGCCGTTTTTTGCAGCAGACCGGTTCCTGCCTGGCGCTGGCGACTCTTTCTTCGATGGGGTTGCAGGCCAATTCTCAAGCGACAAACTCTCGGTCCTTCAAAAAGGGTTACATGATGAACACGTTTCCCGGGGAGGGGAAAAAGCTGTCGCTTCTGGACCGGTTCAAACTGCTCAAGGAAGCGGGTTTTGACGGCGCGGAACCGCCAAGCCACCTCGACCAAAAGGAAGTGCTGGCTGGCTGCGAGGCCACGGGCTTGGAAATTGCGAGCGTGGTTTGCGGCCAGCATACCCGTTCCATGTCGCATCCGGCGCCTTCCGTCCGCAAGCAGGGTGTTGATGGGTTGAAACAGGCGTTGCGCGATGCCAAAGCTTACGGCGCGTCGTCGGTCCTGTGCGTCGCAGGCATTGTGGATGAATCCATCGGCTATGCCGACGCCTACCAGCGAACCCAGGACGCCATTTCGGAATGCGTGCCGCTCGCGGAGGAACTGGGCGTCATCATTGCCGTGGAGAATGTCTGGAACAATTTCCTGCTCAGCCCGCTGGAGGCGGCGCGTTTTGTCGATTCATTCCAAAGCAAGGCAGTGGGCTGGCATTTTGATGTGGGCAATGTGATGTCCATCGGATGGCCGGAACATTGGATTCAAGCTCTCGGCAAGCGCATCGCGAGCGTGCATATCAAGGAGTTCAGCCGTAAGAAAATGCAGCAGGACGGCTTGCGGAAAGGGTTTTCTGTAGAGTACCTCGAGGGAGACAACGATTGGCCCGCTATTATGAAAAACTTCAGGGAGATTGATTACAACGGCTGGCTTATCCTGGAACCCGCGTGCGGCGAGTGCAAAACCGCCATGGAGCCGGGTGATTACCTGAAGAAAGTCTCGGCCCAGTTGGATGTCATTTTGGCCAAATAAGGTTCTGAGAAAATAAACGTCCTTAAAGACCCATTACCTTCATCACCGCTTCCTTATTGGGCTCCACGACGATCGGCTCAAATCCGGCAGTCTTGATTGCGTTATCCGGGTCTTTCAGGCCGTGTCCGGTCATGATGGCGGTGACGACGCTGCCTTCGGGAATTTTTCCGGCTTTGACGGCCTGAATCAGTCCGGCCAGCGGCGCGGCTGAGGCCGGTTCCACCAGCACGCCTTCTGTGCGGGCAATCAGCTTGTAAGCCTCCAGAATCTGCTCATCCGACACCTTGTCAATGAAACCGCAGGATTCCTTCAAGGCATTGTTGGCGCCCTTCCAGCTTGCAGGATTTCCGATGCGGATGGCTGTGGCGACTGTATGTGGTTTTTCCACGGGCGCGCCGTCAACGATGGGCGCGGCGCCCGCGGCCTGGAAACCGACCATTTTTGGCAACTGCTTTATTTTACCGGCGGCGTGGTATTCCTTGTAGCCGCGCCAGTAGGCGGTGATGTTGCCCGCGTTGCCGACGGGAAGAAAATGAAAGTCCGGCGCGCGTCCCAGTTGGTCGCAGATTTCAAACGAGCCGGTTTTTTGCCCTTCGATGCGGACTGGATTGATGCTGTTGACGACCTCGACCTTGCCGGTCTCGCCCAGTTCTCGAACAATCCGCAACGCCTCGTCAAAGTTGCCTTCCACGGCGATGGTCGTCGCCCCGTACATCAGCGCCTGCGCCAGCTTTCCCAAGGCGATCTTGCCGTTCGGCAGAAGCACGACGCACTTCATTTTGGCGCGGGCGGCGTAGGCGGCGGCGGCGGCGGAGGTGTTGCCTGTGCTGGCGCAAATAACAATCTGCGCTCCGCGTTCCTTGGCCTTTGAAACGGCCAGGGTCATTCCGCGATCCTTGAAGGAGCAGGTGGGGTTCAATCCCTCGTATTTCAGCCAAAGCTCAAATTGTCCCCCGATTGCTGCCACGAAATTGTCCACACGCACGAGTGGTGTGTTCCCTTCGTTGAGCGAAACCACGGGCGTATTGTCCGACACGGGCAGGTGTTGCGCGTAGGCGTGAATGACGCCGCGCCACCGGTTGCCTGAGCTTGGGGAAATGGAGTTCATGCTCTAAAAACTGGAACGGTTTATTTTTTAAAAACTCAAGTTCGGCAAGGTTAATCAAAATTTTCCACCCGAATCATCACAGGGCGTGCCTTGACGACTGGCAATTGGGAAATCTGCGCCAAAGCCTTCGACATCGCGGCGTTGGGGGCGTCATGCGTCATCAGGATCAATGGAACGCTCTCGCCTTCGTGTCCCTCGGGTTGAATGACGGATGAGATACCGATATTGGACTTGGACAGGATGGAGGCGATTTTCGCGAGTGTGCCGGGGCGATCCGCGACATTCAAGCGGACGTAATACCGGGAAACGGTTTTATCAATTGGCAGCACGGCGCCGTCGCGCTCATGGGGAACAAACGGTGGGATGCGGTTCTTGTTCTTGAACTTCAAATCCAGCGTCGCATCGGCCAAATCGCTCAATACGGCGCTGGCCGTGGCGTCCTGTCCCGCGCCCCGGCCATAATACAGGGTGTCGCCCACCACATCGCCCCGCACCAACACGGCGTTGAAGACGTGGTTGACACTGGCGAGCACATGGCTGTTGGGCACAAGCACCGGATAAACGGAAACCTGCACGGGTGCCGAGGAGTTGGCTTTGCGGCCTTTCGGCATTTTTGAAGTGTCGGTTTTTTTGACGATTCCCAGCAAGCGAATGGTGTATCCGAGCTGTCCGGTAAATTGAATGTCGAGCTTGGCGATGTGACTTATGCCTTCGACATATACCTCTTTGGGGTTGACCCAGAACGCATGCGCGAGCGATGCCTAATTGCCGGTCTTGTGCGCGGCATCATGGCCGTCCACATCAAGCGACGGCTCGGCCTCGGCATAGCCTAGTCGCTGCGCGTCCGCCAAAATGTCCGCGAAGTCGCCCCCCTCGAGCTTCATCCTGGTGAGGATGTAGTTGCAGGTGCCGTTGACGATGCCGTAGAGGCGTGTGATGCGGTTGCCGATTAGGCCCTCGCGCAACACTTTGATGATGGGGATGCCGCCGGCAACGCTGGCTTCGTAGTAAAGGTTGGTGGCAAATTTGTTGGCTGCCTCGAATAATTCCTCGCCGTGGGCGGAAAGAAGCGCCTTATTAGCTGTCACGACGGGCTTGCCTAATTTCAATGAGGCCATGACAACCTCCTTGGCGAGAGTCGTGCCGCCAATCAACTCGGCCACAATCTGAACCTCGGGGTCGTTGATGACGGCCTTCCAGTCGGTGGTCAGCAAGGTGGAGGGAATTTTGACCGGCCGGGGCTTGTTCAGGTTGCGAACGGCGACCTTGGTCACCTTGATGGTGACACCCAGCCGCGAGGCGATGAGCGAGCCGTTGCGTTGAAGGGCCTGGAAAACGCCGCCGCCAACGGTTCCGCCGCCAATAATGCCGAGATTTACGTGCTGCATTGGGGCCGAAAGCTTGCCGGGAAACCCCTTTGGCGACAAATGTTTTTTGATTCCGAGAAAGTCGCCGGGGCTCAAATGAGCTTTTCCAATTCGCGGTGGTTGACTTTGCCGGTGCCGAGCTTGGGAATCTCGCGAACGACTTTAATTTCCCTCGGCACGCAGAGGTTGGTGAGGCCCTTGGCCTTGATGGCAGCGCGTATTTCCTCCATTTGCAGTTTGGGCTCGTTGGTGACGGCAATGAGCTTTTCTCCCTTGTCGCTGTCGGCGCGGGCAATGACTGCAACCTGAAACCGCAGGCCGTAATGAGGGAAGGCGCCTGCCAAAGCCTCTTCGACGGCTGTGAGACTTACCATTTCGCCACTGACTTTCGCAAAGCGCTTGAGCCGGCCGAGAATCCGCACAAATCCCTCCTCGTCCACACTGGCGATGTCGCCGGTGTCATACCAGCCTTTCAGCGCTTTGAACTTCGCGTTGGCATCCGGATTCAGGTAGCCCTTCATGATGTTTGGCCCGCGCACATGCAAACGGCCGCCTTCGGTGACGCCTTCAACCGGCTCAATGCGGCATTCCATTCCTGGGAGCAATTTTCCGGCTGTGCCGTGACGCGGTTGCAAGGGCGTGTTGACGCTGACGCAGGGGCCGCACTCAGTGGCGCCGTAGCCTTCAAGGATGCGAACGCCGAATTTCTGCGCCCAGGTTTGCGCAGTGGATTCCTGGAGTTTCTCCGCGCCCGCGAACAAATAGCGCAAGCTGCGAAAATCATACGGGTGCGCCTTGCGCGCGTAGCCGTTGAGGAAGGTGTTGGTTCCGAGAAAAATTGTGCAGTCCCGATCGTAAAACAGGTTGGGCACCACGCGGTAATGCAGGGGGGACGGATAAATGAAAACAAACATGCCACGCACCAAGGGCAGCAGGGTGCCCACAGTCAGGCCAAAGCTGTGAAACAACGGCAGCGCATTGAAGATGCGGTCGCTCTCGCGCATATCCGTCAAGGCAAGCATCTGGCGGATGTTGGCAATGAGGTTCGCATGGGTCAGTTCCACTCCCTTGGGCATGCCCTCGGAACCGCTGGTGAACAGGATGACAGCGGTTTGCTTTGGGTGAATCGCTTTTGGCTGGGATGGCCCCAGGCCCAATGCCAATTTGAGCACCGCACTGAGCTTTTCGAGTCCTGAAATGTCGAGGTCCTCCAGGAAGATCAGTTCCAATTCCGCGTCCAAAAACGGTTGGGGGCTGATTCGGGCCCGTTCCAGGAAGGCGCGC
>CALJZV010000320.1 GCA_937983475.1 uncultured Verrucomicrobiales bacterium | reverse complement strand
GATGCACTGAAACGGTTTATTTCTTCAACAGTCCAAGCTCGGTCGCGAGGGCTTTTTCTTCCTTCAATTCATTGACGGTGGCGTCAATTTTGGCACGGCTGAAGTCGTTCACCGGCAGACCCTGAACAATCTCCAGCTTCTGCCCATTGCTGCGAACCGGGAAGGAGCAGATAATGTCCTTCTCGATGCCGTAGCTGCCATCGGAGCAGACACAGACGCTGGTCCAGTCACCGGCGGGCGTCGGGTTGGCGATGGACTTGACGCTGTCAATGACCGCGTTGGCGGCACTGGCCGCGCTGCCCGCGCCACGGGCCTTGAGAACAGCCGTGCCGCGCTGGGCCACGGTGGTGACAAAGTCGTTTTGCAGCCAGTTTTCGTCCTTGATGACCTCGGTGACGGGTTTGCCGCCAATCTTGGCGTTGTAGAAGTCCGGATACATCGTCGGGCTATGATTGCCCCAGATGGCGAGATTTGAAATGGCCGAAATGTCCACGCCGGCCTTCTTGGAAAGTTGCGTGCGGGCGCGGTTTTCGTCCAGGCGCGTCATGGCGAACCAGCGGTCGCGGGGCACGTCGGGCGCGTTATTCATGGCGATGAGGCAATTGGTGTTGCAAGGGTTGCCGACCACCAGCACGCGGAGGTCGCTGGCGGCGTTTTTCTGGATGGCCTGGGCCTGGCCGACGAAAATCTTGCCGTTGATGTTGAGCAGGTCCTTGCGCTCCATGCCGGGCTTGCGCGAGACGCTGCCGACCAGCAAGGCCCAGTTCACGTCCTTGAAGCCCTCGTCCAGGTTGGCCGTCGCCACAATGCCCTTCAGCAGGGGCGAAGCGCAGTCGTCCAATTCCATGACAACGCCCTGCAACACGGGCAACGCGGGTGCAATGTCCACAAGATGCAGGATGACCGGTTGGTTGGGGCCAAACAATTCGCCCGCCGCGATGCGAAACAAAAGGGAATAACCGATGGCCCCGGCCGCGCCGGTGACCGCTACTCGAATGGGTTTGTTGCTCATAGTTGAGGGCGGAGTATGCGATTCCAGATTTAGGAGGCAAGAGGAATGTCCGGCATAATTCCTTTACACTTCCCCGGCGGCAACTACGCTCACGCATCTATTTAAAAATGGCTGCAAGGAAGCTTCCTCGGCAGCACGGTTATAGTTCGCCATTAATCAAATGAAAGTGACTGAACAACGCAAAGCGCTGGCCACGGCGGTCAAGGCGGCCCGCGCTTCCGGCAAATTGATCCACCAGAATCACCGCTCCACCAAGGCAATCAATTCGCAGTCGCAGCATGACATCAAGCTGGAGCTGGATGTGCGCTGCCAGAAGGCAATTGAGCGAATTGTACTGAAGGATTTTCCCAAGTCGGCGGTGTTTGGCGAGGAAGGCTCGGTCGGCGACAAGAACGCGTCCTGCCGCTGGGTGGTGGACCCAATTGACGGCACGGTCAATTTCACCTACGGGATTCCGCACGTCTGCGTCTCCATCGCGTTACAGGAGAAGGACGCGCAAACCGGTGACTGGATCACCCAGGTTGGCGTGGTTCTCGATCCATTTTGCAATGAGCTGTGGACCGCCATTCGCGGACAACCGGCCAAGCTCAACGGAACTCCCATCCGCGTCAGCCAGCGCCGCAAACTGGCCGAGGCCATCGTTTCCATCGGCTTTGCGAAGTCGGCTGAAACCATGCGCAGAACGCTGCCTTACTTCAACAACCTTGTCCCGAAAGTGCGCCAAATCCGCACGATGGGCCCGGCGGCGCTGGGGATTGTGTAAGTCGTCTCGGGCCGCTTCGACGGCTATGTCGAGGGCGGCATCAGCCTGTGGGATGTCTGCGCGGGCGGACTGATTCTCGAATGCGCCGGCGGCGAATTCTGGCATCAGCCCGTGGATGGCGACCACAAATACAAAGTCTGCGCGAACAACGGCCTTTTACGAAAGGCCCTCCAGGACATTGAACGAAAGTCGGCGCCGTCTGATATTGGTGCATGAAGGTAGGACTCACCGGCGGGACGGGATTTGTGGGCAGCGAAGTGCTGCGGCAACTTCACCAGGCAGGGCATCAAGCGCGGCTGTTGGTGCGCGACGCTGAAAGTCCTTCGGCCAAAAGAATCGCCAGCAAGTTCAGTGTGGAACTCTGCGCGGGCAACATTCTTGCCCCGGAAAGATTGGGCCCGTTCTGCAAGGGTTGCGACGCAGTGATTCATCTGGTGGGCATCATCAGCGAAATGGGCAACAGCACCTTTGAGAACATTCACACTCGCGGCACCGGAAACGTCGTCAAGGCGCTGCAAACCAGCGGCGTGCCCCGACTGGTTCACATGAGCGCGCTCGGCTCCCGCCCCAACGCGGTTTCCCGTTATCACCGCACCAAATGGCAAGCGGAGGAGACTGTTCGAAACAGCGGTCTTGAGTTCACGATTTTCCGCCCCTCGATCATCTACGGTGCGGGAGACGCGTTCACCACACTCTTTGCCCGAATCGCGCGGTTTTCCCCGGTGATGCCGGTGATGGGCAGCGGCGCCGGCACTTTTCAACCGGTGCCTGTGGAAAATGTGGCGCGCTGCATTGTGGGAGCTGTAACGGAGCCAAAAGCCGTGGGACAAACATTCGATGTGGGAGGGCCGCAAGTGCTCACGCTGAATGACGTTTTGGACACAATCATGGAGGTCACGGGGCGTCGCAGGATAAAGGTGCATGTTCCCCTGCCCCTGGCCCGAATGCAGGCGGCGGTGCTGGAAGCCATTTACCCGCTCATTTTCCGCAAAGCGCCTCCGCTCAATCGCGACCAACTGATCATGCTTCAGGAGAAAACGGTTGGGAATGCTAGCCCGACGCAGCAGTTATTCCACCTGCCGGACATCGCCTTTCGCGAGGGCCTTCGTAGTTATCTTCCAGAAAAATGAAGAAGTCCGATTACGTCTCGATGCCGTAAACCTTGATCTTATTGTAAAGGGTCTGGCGCCCGATGCCCAACCGTTTGGCGGTTTCGAGTTTATTGCCGCCGGTTTCCTTGAGCACCTGGAGAATAGTATTGCGCTCCATGGCCTCCATGAGGGTCAGGTCCTCGACTTCGGCCTCAGTAGCGGCAGCCGCCACGATGGATAGGTCGCTCGCCTCAAGCTGGTTTCCCTCGCACATGAGAACAGCGCGCTGAATCTCGTTCTGCAACTGGCGAACATTGCCAGGCCAATCGAAGGCGCGCAGTTTGTCTGACGCCGCTTGGCTGATGCCGGTAATGTTGCGGTTGGCTTGGGCGGCGTAGCGCTTCAAGAAGGAGTTGGCCAGCGGCAAAATATCCTCTCGGCGCTCGCGCAGCGGCGGCAGATGGACCGAGATGGCGCTGATGCGGTAATACAAGTCCTCGCGCAGTTTTCCGTCGCGTATGGCCTCCTCCACCTTCCGATTGGTGGCGGCGATGATGCGGCAGTCGGTCTTGTAGCTGGCGCGCCCGCCGACCGGGCGCACTTCCTTTTCCTGGAGCACGCGCAGCAGCTTGCTCTGTGTGTCAATGGGCATCTCCGACAACTCGTCCAGCAGCAACGTGCCGCCCTCGGCCTGGCGGAAGAGCCCCTCTCGATCCGCGCTGGCGCCGGTGAACGCGCCGCGCACGGAGCCAAACAATTCGCTTTCGATCAGCTCACGGGGCAGCGCTGCGCAGTTGATTTTAATAATTGGCCCCTTGTTGCGGGGGCTCAACGAATGGATCAGGTCGGCGATAACCTCCTTGCCGGTGCCGCTTTCGCCAGTGATCAAGACCGACACATCGCTCGGAGCGACACGCTCCACGGTGCGGACCACCGACTTCATGGACGGGCTCTGGAAGA
>CALJZV010000319.1 GCA_937983475.1 uncultured Verrucomicrobiales bacterium | reverse complement strand
GATTCGCCGACTACCATGATGTGCTGGGCGAGCGCCTCCGGCAGTTGACAGACTTCATTCAACCAATGGGCGGTGGCGACACCCGCTCGCTCTGGTATGTGGACACCGGGCCGCTCTTGGAACGTGACCTGGCGCAGCGGGCCGGACTGGGATTTGTCGGCAAACACACCAACCTCATCAGCCGCGAGCTGGGGAACTGGATTTTTCTGTGCGAGATCCTCACCACGCTGGAGATCGAGCCGGATGCGCCGGAGAAAAACCGGTGCGGCTCCTGCGCCCGCTGCATCGCCGCCTGCCCCACGCAGGCCATCACCGCGCCGTTTGAGCTGGATGCGCGCCGGTGCATTTCCTACCTCACCATCGAACTGAAAGGGCCGATTCCAGCGGAATTCCGCCGCGCCATCGGCAACCGCATTTACGGCTGCGACGATTGCCTGGCGGCCTGCCCGTGGAACCGGTTCGCGCAGGAAGGGCGACTGATGAAAAAATATAACCGCGCCGACCTTGCCGCACCCGGCTTGATCGAGCTGCTTTCGCTGGATGACGCGGGGTTCAAGGCCCGGTTTGCCGGCACTCCGATGCTTCGGGCAAAACGGCGTGGGCTGCTGCGGAATGTCTGCGTCGCGCTGGGAAACTGCGGCGATGCCTCGGCGCTCCCGGCCCTGGATCGGGCGGCCACCGATCCCGAGCCGCTCATTGCCGAACACGCACAATGGGCCATTGGCGAAATAAAAGGCCGGGAAGCCGCCGAGGTTATTTCACCGCAAGGCAAATAAAAATTCCGTTGCCTGTCCGCGTCAAACCTCTAGCATCCCCGCTCCCGCATCATGCGATGCGGTCAGTTTTTTCTATCCCATGAAAAGTTACGACATTGCAGTCATCGGCGGCGACGGCACCGGCCCGGAAGTCACCCGCGAAGCCCTCAAAGTGTGCGAGGTGGCCGCCTCCAAATTCGGATTCAAACTCAACTGGCAGCATTATGATTTTGGCGGCGACCGCTACCTGAAGACCGGCGAAGTGCTGCCCGACAGCGCGGTGGACGAACTGCGCAAATACAAGGCCATTTTCCTCGGCGCGGTGGGTCATCCGCAGGTCAAGCCCGGCATTCTCGAAAAAGGCATTCTATTGCGCCTGCGCTTCGAGCTGGAGCAGTACATCAACCTGCGCCCGGTCCGCCTCTACCGCACCGCCGATTGCCCCCTCAAGGACAAGGGCCCGGAGCACGTGGACTTCGTGGTGGTGCGCGAAAACAACGAGGGCCTTTACGCCGGAGCCGGCGGCTACTTGTTCAAGGGCACGCCAAACGAGGTGGCCATCCAGGAATCGGTCAACACCCGCCGCGGCGTGGAGCGCTGCCTGAAATACGCCTTCGAGCTGGCCCAAAAACGCCGCGACGCCAAGCCGTGGAAAGGTCTCAAGCCCGAGGACGTCAGCGGCGGCAAAACCGCCCAATTGACGCTCTGCGGCAAGACCAACGTGCTCACCTACGCGTTTGACCTGTGGTGGCGCACATTCCAGGAGCTGGCGCCGAAATATTCCACGGTGAAAACCGACTACGCCCACGTGGACGCCATCTGCATGTGGTTTGTGAAGAATCCCGAGTGGTTTGACGTGATCGTGACCGACAACATGTTCGGCGACATCATCACCGACCTGGCGGCCATCATCCAAGGCGGCCTGGGTGTTGCCGCGGGCGGCAACATCAATCCCGAGGGCACCTCGATGTTCGAGCCGATGGGCGGCAGCGCGCCGAAGTACACCGGCCAAAACGTGATCAACCCACTGGCGGCCATCAGCGCCGGCGGCATGATGCTCGACATCCTCGGCGAATCGAAAGCCGCCGCCGCCATCGAAAACGCCGTCATTAAGATCATCAACACCAAAATCCAGTCGCTGGCCGCCGGCAAAATGGGCCATGGCACCACCGAGGTGGGCGACCTGGTGGCTGGCGCGATCTGATGAGAAAATAAAACCGCACTTTGCACCAAGGGCAGCTTCGGCTGCTGGTGTGATTATTTCCGGGCGATACAATTCGATCGCCTCCTCTCCCCGGCCCTCTCCTCCATTTTTATGGAGGAAGAGGGTGGCCGAAGGCCGGGAGAGGAGGCCGCACCGGTTCCGGTTTTTGGCTGCGCAAACTCATTTGCGGAGAAAATTAATCACAGCTTCCAATCACACCCTTCGGCTGCCCTTTTTTGTTCCCCGCTTGTTTCAGGCCTCTGAAGCTGGTTTACTTCACGCGATGGATCCCTTCCTTCAAGCCGCGATTGACGAAGCCAAAAAGGGCTTTGAGGCAGGCGGTATTCCAATCGGTTCGGTATTGGTGTGTGACGGGGAAATCATCGCCCGGGGACACAATAAACGGGTTCAGCAGGGCAGTGTCATCCGGCATGGGGAAATGGATTGCCTGGAAAACGCGGGACGACTCAAGGCCTCGGTGTACCGGCGCTGCACGATTTATTCAACGCTGTCGCCGTGCCCGATGTGCAGCGGGGCCATTGTGCTCTATGGCATCCCGCGAGTCGTGGTCGGGGAAAACGTCACGTTCAGGGGAGCGGAGGATTACTTGCGTTCCAACGGCGCGCAGGTCGAGGTTGTGCAACACGCCGAATGCATCCGGATGATGCGGGAATTCATCCAAAAGCATCCCGAACTGTGGAACGAAGACATCGGTGTATGAAATGCTTCATTCAAGTAGAACCCCAAACATGAAAACAACAATCCTTATCATCCTGATTACCCCGCTCGCCGCCGCAGGCGGTCTGACCCTGTCGGGCTGCAAGCCAGCCGAGCCGGCAGAGCCGGCCAAGGAAGTGTTCGAGGAGCCCACAACACCCGAGGAAAAAGCCTTCGTGCAGGAAGCCCGCGAACTGGGCACGCAACTGCACACCGTGGCGCAAAAAGTCGAGTCCCTGCCCCTGGCCAAGGAGGAAAAACAACGTCGCTACGAGCCGGTTTACGACCAGATCGAAGGGTTTATTTTCCGCAGACTGGCCGACTACACCAACCGCATCTCCTCCATCACGGTTCTCTATTCGCATCCGGCCGTGGAGTGCACCATCATCGTGCGCGACGGCCCCGAGGAGGAACTGGCCAAAATCAAGCGCGCTGCCGACACCTGTGTTGGCCGCATCATTGAAAAGTTGCCAATGGTCAAATACCTCATGATCAAGAACGAAAACTGACCCGTCCCCGCTGTCCGCGCAGGGAACTCAGAGCCGGCCCACGAAGGCTTTGACCCGCTCCATGGCCGTCTCGATCTGCGGCAGGGCCGTCGCAAAACAACACCGCAAATACCCTTCGCCACTGGCGCCAAACGCGCTTCCAGGCACACAGGCCACCTTCTCCTCCTGAAGCAACCGCACCGCAAAGTCCTTTGACGCCAAACCCGTCGGGCGAATGCACGGAAACGCGTAAAACGAGCCGCGCGGCAAATGACAGGGAAGCCCCATGTCATTGAAGGCCTTGACGATGAAGTTCCGCCGAAGCCGGTACTGCTCGCGCATTTCCAGCATGTCCGGCTCGCCGAACTGGATGGCCTCCAGCGCCGCTTCCTGGCTGATGATGCTCGCGCAGAGCATTGAATACTGGTGAATGCGCATCATCGCCTCGATCAGCTCCGCCGGTCCGCAGGCGTAGCCGATGCGAAAGCCGGTCATCGCATACGCCTTGGAAAAGCCGTGCAGGAACAGTGTCCTTTCCCTCATGCCCGGCAGCGACGCGATGCTCACATGCTCCCCTTCGAAGGTCAGTTCCGCGTAGATTTCGTCAGTGATCACCACCAGGTTGCGCGCCTGGGCCAAGACAGCGATTTTCTCCAATTCAGCGCGCGTCATGGTGCCGCCGGTGGGATTGGTCGGAAAATTGAGCATCAGCACCTTGCTGCGCGGCGTGAGGACCCTTTCAATGGCCTCGGCCGTCACGGCGAAGCCGTTTTCCGCGCCGCACGAAACCGCCACAGGCACGCCGTGCGCCATCGCGATACTGGGCGAATAGCTCACATAGCACGGCTCATGGTAAATGACCTCGTCACCCGGGTTGACCAGCGCCCGCAACGCAATGTCCAGCGCCTCGCTCACGCCCACAGTCACCAAAACCTGGTTGGCGGGATTGTAGGCGACATGAAAATGCGTCTCCAGATGCCGGGCAATGGCCTCACGCAACTTCAGCAGCCCAAGGTTGGATGTGTAGCTGGTCCTGCCCCGCTCCAGCGCGTAAATGGCCGCTTCGCGAATGTGCCAAGGGGTGACAAAATCGGGCTCACCGACGCCAAGGGAAATGACATCGCTCATGCCCTGCACCAGATCAAAAAAATCCCGGATGCCCGACCGCGGCACGCAGCGCAGATGGTCCGCGATGAGGTTTTCCGGATGAAAGGACGGCTTCATTTGTCTCTAGGCAAAATGAAAACCTGAATTTTAAAAAGCAAAAATCCGCAAAGGGCTGGAATTGCCAGCAGGCAAACCCCTTTCATGCAGCGACAAGTTCATGTTGCGCCTGCGAAGATCGGTAGAGAGACGGCCGGGGTGAACGTGGGGCGGCCGGGCGGCTCTGAATGATTAAAAAAAAAACTGA
>CALJZV010000318.1 GCA_937983475.1 uncultured Verrucomicrobiales bacterium | reverse complement strand
CGCTGGCGGTTTTCATGTTAAACACTTTTGACGCACACAGTCCCGTTGTCAAGCAACGGGACTGCGGTGCTGGAAAGGCTCAGCCCTTCGGCACCTTCGCCCAGTCCTTGTTGAAGATGTCGATGGCAATGTCGGTTAGCGGATGCTGGTAAAGCTGTTCCAGAACCTCGAAGCTCAGCGTGCAGACGTCCGAGCCGGCCAGCGCCGCCTCCAGCACGTGCTGCGGATGGCGCACTGCGGCGGTGAGAACCTGCGTCTCAAAGCCGAAGTTGTCGTAGATTTCGCGAATCTGGCGCACGCAGTCCATGCCCATGTGCCCGATGGCGTCGAGCCGGCCCACAAAGGGACTGATGTAGGTGGCGCCCACTTTGGCGGCGAGCATCGCCTGCAAGGGCGAAAACGTGACCGTGACGTTGGTTTTGATGCCCTCGGCGGTGAGTTGCTTAACGGCCTTGAGGCCCTCCTTGGTATTGACGACTTTCACCACGACATTCTTGTGAATCTTTGCCAACTGGCGGCCTTCCTCGACAATTTCCTTGGCCGCGGGGCTGACAGTTTCCAGGCTGATGGGGCCGTCCACCAGATCGCAGATTTCCTTGTAAACGTCGAGGTGCTTGCGGCCGGTCTTGGCCACGTGCGAGGGGTTGGTCGTCACACCGTCAATGATGCCCCAGGAATAGGCTTCCTTGATTTTTTCCACGTCCGCGCTGTCGATGAATAGTTTCATGTTTTTAATTTCTGTTAAGTTGAGTCCGAGCCGGGCACCGCTGGATGCTTCCCGGCGTTGGCTTGATGAACCGTCAGGTTTCACTGCGCCAAATTCGCAGTGACGGCAATGTGCGACGGGCCGCGAATTTCTTCAATACTCCTTTTCAGCGGGCTTAAACGAATTCTTTCCGGGGCGAAAAATCCCCTTCTTGGGTGGTTGTCTGCGAATCCATTCCCTCCTACAGTCGAATCCATGAAGCCTTTTCAGAAGCCGACGGAGCATTCGGTCAACCGCCGTCATTTTCTTAAAACCACCTCCGCTGCCGGCCTGGGCCTGGCGGGCGGCTTGCACCTGACAAACACCGCCAGCGCCGCCGAGGGAGACACGCTGAAAATCGCGCTCATTGGCTGCGGCGGACGGGGCACAGGCGCTGCGAGCCAGGCGTTGAACACAGGCAACGTGAAGCTGGTGGCGATGGCCGACCCTTTTGAGCGCGGGTTGCAGTCCAGCCTTGACATCTTAAAAAAGCAGCACCCCGCAAAAGTGGATGTTCCCAAGGAGCAGCAGTTCACGGGCTTCGAGGGTTACAAGCAGGCCATTGCGCTGGCGGATGTGGCGCTGTTGACCGCGCCCCCGGGGTTTCGCCCGATTCACTTTGAGGAGGCCGTGCGCCAGGGCAAACACGCGTTTCTGGAAAAGCCTGTTGCCATTGACGCGCCAGGGGTCCGGCGCCTGCTCGCGGCCAGCGCCGAGGCGAAGAAGAAAAATCTCAAGGTCGGTGTCGGCCTCCAGCGGCGCCACAAACCGGGCTACATCGAAATGGTCAAGCGTCTTCAGGACGGCGCGGTTGGCGACATCCTCTCCATGCGCTGCTACTGGCGCGGCGGCGCTCGAGCCGGGTTGTTCAAGGAGCCGGGCGAAACCGAGCTACAGTACCAGATTCGCAAATGGTACTTCTTCACCTGGCTTTCCGGGGACCACATCGTCGAGCAGCACATTCACAACATTGATGTGATCAACTGGATCAAGGACGCGCATCCGATTCGCGCCCACGGCATGGGCGGACGGCAGGTCCGTCTCGGTTCCGAGCACGGGCAGATTTTTGATCATCATTTTGTGGAATACGAATACGCCGACGGCTCAAGGCTCTACAGCCAGTGCAGCCAGATTCCGCAGATGTGGAACACCGTTTCGGAGCATGTGCAGGGCACGCACGGCGCCGCGGACCTTGGCGACGGGCGAAACCAGTTTGTCATTCGCGGAAAAAACGCCTGGCGGTTTCAGTCCGAAACCCGCGTGGACCCGTTCCAGCAGGAGCACGACGATCTCTTTGACGCCATTCGTCGCGACAAGCCCTTCAACGAAGCCGACTACGGCGCGTTGAGCACAATGACCGCCATCATGGGCCGCATGGCAACCTACTCCGGAAAACTGGTCGAGTGGGACGAGGCATTTAACTCCAGGCAGGAACTGATGCCGAGCCATCTGGAATGGAATTCGCCGCCCATGGTGCTGCCCGATGCCGAAGGAAATTATCCGGTGGCAATTCCCGGCAAAACGGTCGCGCTCTGATTTCGGCTTTCAATTTGCCGTCCGTTTTCAAGCCATTGGGAATGCTTTTATTTTTCCAAAAGTTGCCTGCGTAAAATAAAGCGTTCGCGGCTTGACGGAAAAAAGGGGCCATCCTTCAATCGCCGCACATGAACTTTGTCACCCATCTGGAATGCGCCAACTGCGGCACCCACTATGAAGCCGGGAAAGTCCACAACCTCTGCGGCTCGTGCAGCCGCCCGCTTTGGGTCAAATATGACCTCGCCGCGCTGAAGAAAAACTTTACCAAGAAAGATTTGATTGGAAGGCCGCCCACCATCTGGCGCTACCTCGAAATGCTGCCCATCAGCAAGCCCGAGAAAATAGTTTCCCTCACCGAGACCATCACGCCCATTCTGGCCTGCAAGCGTTTGGCGTCGCATTTCGGCGTCAACACGCTGCTGGTCAAGGACGAGAGCCGCCTGCCGACCGGCAGCTTCAAGGCTCGCGGAATGACCATGGCCATCTCCATGGCCAATGAGTTCGGCATCACGAAGGTGGCGTGTCCGACCGCTGGAAACGCCGGGGGCGCGATGGCGGCCTACGCTGCGCGCGCGGGCATGGAGGCTTATGTGTTCATGCCGGAGGACACTCCGGCCATTAACAAAAAAGAGTGTTACACCGCCGGGGCGAAGACCTTTTTGGTCAACGGACTCATCAATGATTGCGGCCGTATTGTCGGCGAAGGCAAAAAAATAAAAGGCTGGTTCGATGTCTCCACCCTGAAGGAGCCTTATCGCATCGAGGGCAAAAAAACCATGGGCTTGGAACTGGCCGAACAATTCGACTGGGAACTGCCGGACGTGATTCTCTATCCCACCGGCGGCGGCACCGGCCTGATCGGCATGTGGAAGGCCTTCAACGAGCTGGAGGCGATGGGCTGGCTCAAGTCGCCCAAGAAACCGAAGATGATTTCCTGCCAGAGCGAGGGTTGCGCGCCCATCTCTACCGCATTCGACAAGGGCGAGCGCTTCGCCAAGCTTTTTGAAAACGCTTCAACCGTCGCCAGCGGCATCCGCGTGCCGGTGGCCGTGGGCGACTTCATGATTCTCGACGCGGTGCGCCAGAGCGGCGGAGTTGCCCTGGCCACGCCCGAGGCGGATATTCCCAAGTGGATGCAACTGGCCTCGTCGAAGGAAGGCATTGCGCTCTGCCCGGAAACGGCTGTTTGCCTGGGCGCGCTGGAGGTGTTGCTCAAGAAGGGCACCATCAAGCCGACCGAGCGCATTTTGATTTTTAACACCGGCGCGGCACAGAAGTATCCCGAGGCGGTTTGTGAAAAACTCGAGCGCATTGACATCACCAAGCCGATTGATTGGGAGAAAATTTGAGTGAACCCATGTGAAGCCACGAATGGCTTCACGCCTCACGTTTCATTTTCGTTGTGGCAAAATATAGTGTGAGAGGTGAAACGTAATTGCGGAGCGGAGAATCGTTCAACCTGATTAATCGCCATGGACATCCTCATCTCAGAAGACCTGGATTCGCCGGCCATAAAAAAGCTGGGTGAAAAATATCAATTGCTGCGGGGCGCTGAGTTGTGGAAAGACCCTGCCAAGCTCCGGGACGCCATCGGGGGCGCGCGCGCCATCATGGTGCGCAACCAGACCAAGGTCACGGCGGACCTTCTCAAGGCCGCGCCGAAACTCGTCGCCATCGGGCGCGTCGGCGTCGGCCTGGACAACATTGACGTTGAATCCGCGACCCAGCGGGGTGTGGTGGTCATTGCCCCGCTGCACGCCAACGCCACCAGCGTGGCGGAACTCGCCCTGGGCCTGATGCTCGCGCTGGCGCGGAAAATTCCCTTTGGCGACCGCTCCACCAAGGGCGGCCAGTGGGACCGCAAGGGGTGCACCGGCATGGAGCTGGACAAGAAGGTCCTGGGGATCTGCGGGTTTGGCCGCATTGGCCGGATGGTGGCGACACGGGCGCGGGCTTTTGGCATGCGCATCGTGGTCTTTGATCCGTTTATCAAGCCCGATTCACCGCAGTTGGGTGAAATCGGAGCGACGTTGGCGACCCAAATGGAGGAGGCGCTGGAAGTGGCCGATATTGTCTCGGTTCATCTGCCGCTTACCGACGAAACAGCTCATTTGTTCGATGCCAAAGCGTTTGCCGCCATGAAGCCCGGCGCGTTTTTTATCAACACCTCGCGCGGAGGCGTCATGGATGAGGTCGCACTAATTGAAGCGCTGCAAGGCAAGCATCTGGGGGGCGCGGCGTTGGACGTGCGCGAAGTTGAGCCGCCCAGGGAAAAGGGCGTTCTGGAAACGCTCGATAACGTGATTCTGACGCCGCACATCGGCGCGTTCACCCAGGAAGCCCAGGCTCGAACCTTTGAGGCCGTGTGCGATGATTTGGATCGCGTGCTGCGTGGCGACCCGGCTGTTCATTTTGTCAACGTCGCCACAGCCAGCCCGTCCGCCAGGTCGTGAAGCACGGCTCATTTTGCTTTAGGCAAATTGAAACCCTTCCTGCCTTGTCACGACGCGGTGGCCGGTTGTTTTCCGGAAAACTCCTCCACCAGCAACTGGCGCTGCCACCTCATCATTTCCTTGGAATGCCGGTCCCAATCGTGCGCCAGCATCGCCAGCGTGGCACGGCTGGCAATGAGCGTTGGATCCAGTTGCAAGCGCTGCGCCACCTGGTCGCGCCGCTTGCTCAATTCCTGGAAGCGGCGGGTCTCGGCAAGCGTCGGACGCGGCGTGTGAATGCGATGAATTTCGGGGTGCTTCTCGTGCGAGAGCGCCAGAGCGCGCTCGATGGCCTCAACCAGTTCCCGTCTCCGGCGCGGCGACAAATGTGCCGGAAGCAACTCGTTTATTTTCTTTGGAAACCGGGCTGCGCAGGCCAAGCCCGTCAGCGCCTCATGGGCCAGAATGAAGTAAGGTGGCTTGTTGGCGGCGATGGCTTCCTTTTCCCGCCAGTGCCAGAGCTCGCGCAGGACGGCCAGTTCCATCCGGCCCAGCCGGCTGCTGCCCTTGATGCGCCATGGTTCGGCGTCCGGCTCGGGCAGTTCGGCGCAATCGGCCACCAGCCGGGCGCAGGTTTCCTCCAGCCATGCGAGGCGTCCCGCCTCAATGAGCTTTGCCCGCAGCAGGTCGGAAAGCTTCTTGAGGTAATGGGTGTCATTCTTGGCGTAGGCGACCATGCGGTCGGTCAGGGGACGGCGCGACCAGTTGGATTTTTGCGAACCCTTCTCCAGATGCGCGCCGAGAAACCTGGAGACCAGATGCGTGAGCCCGAATTGTTTTTCGCCGAGCAGCCGCGCGGCCAGCATGGTGTCAAAGATTTTTCCGGGAACAAAGTGATGTTGCCTGCGGAACAGGCGCAGATCGTAGTCGGCCCCGTGCAAAATCAACTCATGCCGCTTCAATTCCGGCCAGAGCGGTTTCAAGTCCAGCCCGGCCAGCGGGTCAATCAACTCGTCGGCGCCCTGGATGCTGACCTGGATAAGGCACAGTTTTTCCGGATAGGAATGCAAACTGTCCGCCTCGGTGTCCAAGGCGATCCAGTCCGCCTTGTGCAGGCGGGGCAAAAACGCAGCCAGTTTGGCATCCGTGTCGATCACACAACCATAGTCAAAATTCACGCGTTCCCTGTCCAGAGTGAATCTTGCCTGGCGCGTTGGCTTTTTCAAAAGGCACCGCTTCATTTTTCCAATGGCAAAAGGAACGTCAGGGTGGCGACGACGGATTTTTGAATCGTTTCCCCGCGGCGCTTATGGCTTAAAAGAGCGCATGCAAAGTCTGAGTCTGGCGGGCCTGAGCATCCTTGTTGTCGAGGACGAGCCGATGTTGCGCAAGCAACTGGCGGCGTTCTTTGAAA
>CALJZV010000317.1 GCA_937983475.1 uncultured Verrucomicrobiales bacterium | reverse complement strand
TATTCGTATTTCGCCCAGGTTGAGCAGGTTTCACCCTGAAACCTGATTAATTCTCTGATTCAAAGGCCATTCAAGAGCGGGCATTCAAGACTTGACTTAGGCGTTCAAATCTTTAATCGAGCGTAACCCTTTAGCTACCCAAACACATGAAACCCCAAATCAATGCATCCCGTGTCGTCCCTCCCAAAACCCAAGTTTTTGATCAAGCTTGCCCACACAATTTTTTATTGACCACATTTGCTAGACTGATGTCCGTCCTCTTTGCTGCCGTCGCTGCCCTGCTTTTTTTCTGCCAGACGCCGGAAGCGCGCGCCCAAAACGTCAACGCGAATTTCAATTCGGCCGGTGACGTCCCGGTAACAGCCAATGGTTACACCGCGAGTGGAAAGTCGGTGAGCCTTGCCCTGAATTTCCCTCCCATCACCGGGACAGAGCTGACGGTGGTGAGGAACACCAGCCAGAATTATATTGTCGGCCAGTTCAGCAATCTTGCGCATGGCCAGTTTGTGAGCCTCTCATTTAACGGAACATCCTACGGTTTCGTCGCCAATTATTACGGTGGCAGCGGCAACGACCTGGTTCTGGTCTGGGCCAAAAACCGGGCTTACGCTTGGGGCACCAGCGGCATCGGCGCCCACAGTGCCCGTCAACTGCCGGTTGCCGTGACGGCGACGGGCGTTCTGACCAACAAAACCCTGTTCGCGGTCACAGCGGGTTTCGGGCACAGTCTGGCACTCGCCTCGGACGGCACGTTGGCGGCCTGGGGTCGGAACAGTGAGGGCCAGCTCGGTGTTGGCACCACCAACCCTGAGTTCACGCCGGTCGCCGTGGATGCCGGATCCGGCTCCGCGTTATTTGGCAAGAAGGTCGTTGCAGTTGCCGCCGGGGTGCATCACACGCTGGCGCTTTGTTCCGATGGGACCGTGGCGGCGTGGGGCGGCAACACGTATGGCCAGCTTGGCGATGCCACCACGACTCAACGCACAAGGCCGGTCTTGGTCAACCAGAACTCCGGCTCGGCATTGTTCGGCAAAACCGTGATCGCAATCAAAGCGGGAGCCCATCACAGTCTCGCCCTGTGTTCAGACGGAACCTTGGCTTCATGGGGATTGAACGCCAATGCGCAGCTTGGAGATAATACAACCAACAATCGCTCATTTCCGGTAACGGTGGTCCGCACGGGCGCTTCGGCTTTGGCCGGCAAAACCCCGGTGGCGCTGGCCGCCGGCAATTATCACAGCATGGCTCTTTGCTCCGACGGCACTCTCGCGGCCTGGGGCAACAACACCTATGGGCAGCTCGGCCACTGGGACCCCGTCACCTTGAGCTTTGAGGCAATCATGGTCACCAAGGAGTTTTTCCCCGGCAGCACTTACTCGTTGTTCGGGCAGAAGGCTGGATTGGGAGTCGAAGTGCCGGGCACACTGACCACCTACACCGAAATTTCTGAACGCCGCATCCCCGGGCGGGTGCGAACCGACCAAGGCTTGTCCGCTCTGTATAACAAGACAGTCACCTCCATCAACGCCGGCACCTCGCACAGCATGGCTCTCTGCTCGGACGGCACCGTGGTGGCCTGGGGTAAAAACACCGACGGCCAGGTCGGCAACGGCGCGACAACAGACCAGAAAGTGCCGACCGCCGTGGCAGTCGCCTCGCCATCGGCGCTTCAGGGCAAGTTTGTCACCGCCATTGGCAGCGGCAGGGACTTTAGCACCGCAGTATTAACAGATGGCACTGCTGCGGCCTGGGGCGGCAATAAATATGGACAGATCGGCGATGACACCAATACCGGCAGGCTCCTGCCCGCAGCCGTTGGAATGGTCACGCTGGCTCCGGGTGAGCGCTTCATTCAAATCTCCAGCGCAGCCGAGACGGTCCATTCCGTCGCTATCGTCGCCATGCCGCTGCTTCCCAGCATGACGGTCACGGGCAATGGCACCAGCATTGCCAATGGGGCGAGTCAGCCCAGCGCCGCAAATCACACTGACTTTGGATTGACGCAGGTGGGCGGATCCACGGCGCGCACCTTTACAATCCAGAATGGCGGCCCTGGCCCGTTGAACATTACCGGAACCCCCAGGGTAACTATTAGCGGCGGGTCGAGCATGGGATTTACCGTAACCCAACAACCCGCATCGCCAGTGGCAAGCGGCGGAACCACTACGTTTGAAATCGCCTACTCGCCCACTTTCGTCGGGCAGCGCAGCGCCGCAATCGTCACGATCAGCAATGATGACCTGACCAAAAATCCATTCACTTTTGTCATCGAGGGGACAGCTCCGACACCGAACATGAGTGTTTCGGGAAATGGCGTTAACCTCTTCAACGGGAGTTCATCGGTCAGCCTGGCAAACCATACCGATTTCGGCTTTTCGGCAGTCGGCTCTCCGGTGTCCCGGACTTTTACGATTCAAAACACCGGTCTTGGCGATCTGAATCTCACCGGCAACCCAAAAGTAACCTTGAGCGGCGCCGGTGCAGGCGGTTTTTCCGTCTCGCAGCAACCGGCCTCTCCGGTGGCGAACGGGGGCGGCTCAACCACATTCCAGATCACCTTCACTCCCACATCAGTGGGGCAACGCAGCAGCGCCACCGTTTCCATCGCCAATAACGACAGCACCAAGAGTCCTTTCACCTTTGCGATAGCAGGCGCCGGGCCGGTCCCGAGCATGAACATGCTTGGCAATGGCGCGGCCATTCAGACAGGGAGCACGGAACCCACTGCGGCGAACCATACAGATTTCGGCACCACGCTGATCGGCAGCACTGTGACCCGCACATTCACGATCCAAAACAGCGGCCTGGGTGCGCTGACATTGACCGGCAATCCGCGGGTCGCCATCAGTGGGGCGGATGCGGGGGATTTTTCCGTCACGCAGCAACCGGGCTCGGAAGAGCGTCGTGGCGGCAAAGAGTGTAGATCTCGGTGGTCGCAGTCGCATTAAAAAAAAAAA
>CALJZV010000316.1 GCA_937983475.1 uncultured Verrucomicrobiales bacterium | reverse complement strand
GGGCCGTCCAACAAGCGCGATTGCAGATGCTCGGCTGGGCAGCCGGTGTTGTTTGAGCCAGGGCATCCGAGGCGACAAACATCGCGGCGGATCCGACAATGAGGGATAGTGTGAGTTTTGTTTTGGTCATACGTTTGTGGTTTTTTGTTGGCAGAGCTCACCTGAACAAGACCTGGTCCTAACAGGTTCTGAATGCGGTGAGATTCAAAAGTCTTTTAGCTATCGTCCTAAAGTAAGTCAAGCTTTGACTTATATTTTGATAGGGGAATCCCCCTTTGTTTGAGTAGTAAAAAACGGAAAAGCCGGGAATCCTTTAGGCTTCCCGGCTTGTGTTGAACTTTTGATCGTTGAGATTTTATTCCCACTTCACCGCGTCGGCGATGACGACAAAACCGGTCGTCGTCCAGCAGGAGAGACGCACGGTGCGGTTGCCGGAGGCGAAGCTGTAGCTGCCCAGGGAGTTCCACTTGCCGCCGTTGGCTTGCTGATTGACGTTCACTGTGGCGGTGCCGCCAGAGTGGTCGATCAGGTAGGGTGCTGTAGCCGAGCGATTCGCGCCTTGAGACCACCAGGCCGAAACCGTGTAGGTCTTGGTGCTGGGCAGGTTGCCCGTGAAGGTCGCGGCGTCGCTGATGGCTTGCGTCGAGCGATATTTGTAATCAGCGCCGTATTTATCGGTGGCCGAGGTGGCGGTAATCCAGCTTGTCGAACCGGTTGCGCCATCCACAATGACAGCAGAAGGCGGAGGAGCCGGAGTGCGACGGTTGGCAACGCCGTTACGGGCATCGCCGCCATTGTAGTTTTCGGTGATGTAGGGCGGGTGCATGGTGTCACCGGGGCAGGCGGTGGCGCTGACCTTGCGATGGCCATCAAGCTTTCCAACGGTGGAGCCACAATAGGTGCCGCTGCCGTAGGGCGTCCAGCCCGAAGGCATGCGCCAGGCAATGACATCATAGAGTTTGCCACGCATTGTGGCATTGGGATCGTGATTGTAGGGCGCATGGAAATAGCCCAACAGCGTGAAGCCCATGCTGTCTGTGTTGCAGCCGTCGTGCGCGCCGCGTTTCCAGGGGCTGCCTCCCATCGAACCTGAGCGGCCTTCAAACAGGTTGCCGTTTTTATCCACCAGGAAGTGGTAGCCGATATCGCACCAGCCATTGGAATCCATGTGGTAGTTCTGCACGCCGCGCACTCTGGCGGCACCATCAGCCTGCGTGGTGACGTTGTAGTCACTTGGTCCCGCAGTATGATGGATGATTGCTCGGCTTAATGTGGAAATGGTCGTCGTGCACGTTCCAGCACGGGCTGCCCAGCAGGATCGGCTACAGATGCTTGGCTGCGGGCCGGGTGTTGTTTGCGCCATGGCCATCGGGGACGCCAACAATGCGGCAGTTCCGACGAAGACACTAACGGTGAGTTTAACTTTCATTTTAGCTCCTTAAACGTAGTTTACGTAGTCCTTTGCTAGTTTTGAGAAACGGCAGGGTCTTGCACACGCAAGCCTGCGCACCGTTGTTGGGAAGAAGGGGCAGATTGCGGCGAAACGTATTGCGTTTGCATTGTTGTGTCAAGTAAAAACACGGAAACTTGTAGTAAGAAATTGCACAAGAGCCATTTGTGTTTAAACGGGTTCTGTCGGTAGGAATAAACCAAGTCTCACGAAAACAAATCCATCTGCGGCGGGGGCGCGAGGCTGCGGAGTTTTTCCCGCTCGGCACGGTGACGGGAGGGTTGGCGGACCTTGCCTTCGGGGGTGAGTTCGGATTCCTCGAGGTTGCGCAGAATCTCCTTGGCGCGCTCCAGCACCGGCTTTGGCACGCCCGCCAAGCGCGCCACCTGGATGCCGTAACTTTTGTCGGTGCCGCCCTCGATGATTTTGCGCAGGAACACGATTTGGTCATTCCATTCGCGCACGGCCACGTTGAAGTTTTTCACGCGCGGCAGGCGGGCCGACAGCTCGGTCAATTCGTGGTAATGCGTCGCAAACAGCGTCTTGGCACCGACCTGGTTGTGGAGGAATTCCACAATGCTCCAGGCTAGGCTCAATCCGTCGAACGTGCTCGTGCCCCGGCCAATCTCGTCCAAAATGACCAGGCTCCGCGCCGTGGCGTTGTTGAGGATGTTGGCCGTCTCGCTCATTTCGACCATGAAGGTGGACTGGCCGCGCGCCAGGTCATCGCTCGCGCCGATGCGGGTGAAGATGCGGTCCACCAAGTCAATCCGCGCCTGCCGTGCCGGGATGAATGAGCCGGTATGCGCCATCAGCGTCAACAACGCCACCTGCCGGATGAAGGTGCTTTTGCCCGCCATGTTCGGTCCGGTGATCAGGGCAAGTTGGTGCGTCGCGGGATCGAATTGCGTGTCATTGGGAACAAACCGCTCCTCGGTCAATGCCTGGTCGAGCACCGGATGCCGTCCGTCGCTGATGTGAAGGACGCCGTCGTCGCGCACCTCGGGTTTGCAATAATTATAAAGCCGGGCCGTCTCGGCGAATGCCCCCAGCACGTCCAGTTGCGCCAGCGCGGCGGCGGTCTGCTGGATTTCAGGCAGGCGCGCCAGCACCTGCTCGCGGACGCGCAGGAACAGGTCGTATTCGAGCTTCACGCTGCGCTCCTCCGCGCCGAGGATTTTGCCCTCCATCTCCTTCAGTTCCGGCGTGATGAAGCGCTCTCCGTTGGCGATGGTCTGCTTGCGGATGTAATGCGCCGGCACCTTGTCGAGGTTGGAGCGGGTGACTTCGATGAAATAGCCGAAGACCGAGTTGAAGCGGACTTTGAGCGAAGAAATGCCGGTCCGCTCGATTTCCTCCTGTTGCAATTGCGCAATCCAGTCCTTTCCTCCACGCATGGCGTGGCGCAGCTCATCGAGCGCCGGATCGAATCCATCGCGAATCATGCCGCCCTCCTTCAATGCCAGCGGAGGTTCGTCCACGATGGCCCGCCCGATGAGGTCCACCA
>CALJZV010000315.1 GCA_937983475.1 uncultured Verrucomicrobiales bacterium | reverse complement strand
TTACCACAATGCCTGGCTGAAGCCCGGCGGCGGCGGCGGGACTGCCCTTATCCACGCTGGTGATCACCAGGCCGGAGCCCGGCTGGTAGCCTAGCACCCCGGCCACTTCCGGCGTCAACGGCTCCAGGGTCGCGCCAATCTTCTGGCGAATCAGCTCGGCGTTGAACACGGTTTCCTCGCGGACCAATTTGACGGCCACCTGGCGCCGTTCCGATCCGCGCACAATGGTCAAGGGCACGTCTCGCTTCTCGCTGCGCTTGATCATTTCCACCATGAATTCGACAAAGTTCTGGGGCTTTGTTTCGCCAATCTGCATCACGCGGTCTCCCGGCTTGAGCCCGGCCTTTTCGGCGGGGCTGCCCGGCTGGACCTCATGGACGGTCAAACGGTTCATTTCCGCCTGGATGCGGGCCCCGAACCAGTAACCCTTGTTTTCCGGGGTGAAAATCTGCGACAGCGATTCGCCCACGCGCTTGATGGGAATGGCAAAGCTGATGCCCTGGGCGTTTTTCTGGCGGAACACGGCGTTGTTGATGCCGATCAATTCACCGCGAAGGTTGATCAATGGGCCGCCGCTGTTGCCGGGATTGACTGCGGCGTCGGTCTGGAGCCAATCCTGGTAGTCCAGGGGGCCCTGCTCGGGATGCGGACGGCGCGCCGTGGAGCTGAGAATGCCCCGGCTGACGGAGATCCCGAGGCCGAATGGATTGCCCAAAGCAATGACCGTTTCGCCAATCAGCAGATCATCGTCCCGCCCGAACTGGATGGGCTGAAGTTTTTCGCGCGGCTGAATCTTTAGAAGCGCGATGTCGCTGGCCGGGCTGCCTGCCTCGACTTTGGCTTCGTAACGGTTGGTGCCCACCAGCACCACAATGCGGTCGGCGCGCTGCACCACGTGATGATTGGTCAAAATGTAGCCCTCCTCGTCCACCACCACGCCCGACCCCAGGCTGAACGGCATGAATTCGGTCTGGCGCTGGCGGCGGTGATACGGGGCAAAAAACTCCAGGAACCAGTCATCAAAGGGGTCCTGCACCTCCACCAGTTGCTCGGTGCTGATGTTGACGACACTGGGCCGCACCTTGGCCACCGCTGCCACCACCGCATCGCGGCGAATATCCGTTTCCGCGGCGGCACCCGGCACGATTCCGGCCAAGCAAAGCGCCACCGACAAACTCAACGCTGCAACAGAAGTTTTCATTTTTCTCAAAGGCAATTATGCAGACAGAGGCGGCCCGGCGCGTGTTCAATTTGCTGAAGAATACGGAAACCGCCGTTCAGACAGGCTCTAAGCCTCTTGACTTTGGTTGGCATTCCCCGGAAAAGCAATGCCCGTGTCGCTCCCGGGCTCCAACTTTTACGCGCGCTGGCTGGCAAACCGCGCGCCAATCGCCTTTGAGGAAAATGAAGGCCGCCCGGCCGAGCGCCTGCTCCAGGCCGTCTGGCACCATCAACGCCTGCTGCGCGATGCGCTTCGGCTGGCCGATGGCCGCACCCTTCGCGTGCTGCATCCAGGCTTCTGGAACCGCGAGGCGGGACCGGATTTTCGCGGCGCGATCCTCCAGATCGATGGCGAAATGAAAACCGGCGATATCGAAGTGGATTTGGTTCCCGGCGGCTGGCATGGCCATGGGCACGACCGCAACCCGAACTTCAAAAACGTCATCCTGCACGTGGTCTGGGAAACTTCTGGGGCAGAGGGCGCGCTCCCGACGCTTTGCCTGAAACCGGTTTTGGACGCGCCGCTGGATGACTTGTCCCGCTGGCTCGATTCCGACGCGGGACAATCCTGGCCCCGCGAACTTTCCGGCAACTGCTGCGCGCCGCTTCGCGAACTCAAGGGCGAGGGCCTCGAATTGCTTTTGAAACAAGCCGCGCGCATTCGTCTGGAGCGCAAGGCGCGGGAGTTGCACGTGCGCGCCCGCCAGGCTGGGTGGGAACAGGCCTTGTGGGAAGGACTCTTCCGCGCGCTGGGCTACAAGCAGAATGTCTGGCCGATGCGGCGCTTGGCCGAGTTGATTCCAGACCTTCGCAACGATCCTGCCTCTCCGCAGCACTGGCAGGCCCGATTGCTGGGCGTCAGCGGACTTCTTCCCCGGCAACTCGAATCGCGGCCCGTTGAAACCCGCCAGTGCCTCCGACAGCTCTGGGATATCTGGTGGCGCGAGCAGGAAAAATTCACCGCAGTACTACTGCCCCGAAGTTTGTGGAAAATGAACGGCCTGCGTCCGGCCAATCATCCTCAGCGGCGTCTGGCGCTGGCCGCGCACTGGCTGTCGAACGAAACACTGATTCCGGCATTGGAAAAATGGTTCCTGACGGAAACCGGCGCGAAGCAGGCCGCGCTGGATTTGTTGAAGTTGATTCAAGTGAATGACGATCCTTTTTGGACGCGCCACTGGACCCTCAACTCCGCCACCATGACGCAACCACAGCCGTTGCTGGGCGCGGCGCGAACCACCGACCTGGCGGTGAACGTCCTGTTGCCGTGGTTCTGGATGCGCGCCGACTCCGGGCAAAATGCGTCCCTGAAAACCCGGGCCGAGCAGCTTTACTTCGAGTGGCCTGCGGCGGAGGACAACGCGGTGCTGCGCCTGGCGCGACGCCGGCTTTTGGGCAGCGGCAAGACAAAGCTTCTGGCCTCAGCGGCGGCGCAGCAGGGCCTCATGCAGATCGTTCGCGATTTCTGCGAGCATTCCAACGCCCTCTGCGCGGAGTGCCAGTTCCCGGACCTGATTCGCCAATGGCGCACGGAGATCGGGCCTCCGCCGCCAGCGAATTAAACGAGTCTGGTTTTGAACAACAAAGGGACAAAGACGCGAAGCGTAAGAAGTCCGAGGTATTTGATCAATCTTGGTGGCTTTGTTCCTTTGTTGTGACGAAGCGCCAGGAATGCAGCCTTGATAATTTTGTTGGGCGCGGTATTTACGGCGTCAACAAAACAAGCTTCGAGGAAAATAAAGCGCCACACCATGAACATACCGCCTCCCACCGAACGGCAGTCCAAAATCATCTGGCTCGGCGCCACGGTGCTGGCGCTGGCCATTGTGCTCGGCGCGGTGGGTTTCTGCGTCTGGGGACTGGGCCGCACGCTCAACACGTTGTCACCGGTGCTCTTGCCGCTGGCCATTGCGGGCATCCTGGCCTACCTGTTGGACCCAGTCGTGCATTACTTCGCAAAGAAAATGCCCCGCAACCGCGCCATCGTGCTGGTCTTTGCCCTGGCTGTGCTGCTGGTCGGCGGCCTGCTGGGAACGGTGGTGCCGCGGCTGATTGTGGAAACACGGCAATTGGTGGAAAAAATACCCGCCTACTCCAAGCGCCTTCAGGAGCGGGTCAACGAATGGATTTCCACCTCCCCGCTGGTTCGCCGGGTTTCCTGGGAACTGCAAAAAGCGGCCGCACCCGAAAAAACGGCGGACGCCCAGGACAAGCCCGACGCGGAAAAGCCGGAGGAACTTCCGGCCAAATATGGGGAAAAGCTTTTCGAGTGGGGAGCAAGCGTGCTGCCCGCGGTGGGCGGCTGGATCCTGGAGCAGTTGAAGAAAGTCGCCTCATGGTTTGGCATCCTCATCGGTTTGGCGCTCATCCCGGTTTACCTGTTTTATTTTCTGCGGGAAAAGTCCGGCATCACCAAAAACTGGACCGATTACCTGCCGCTGCGCGAATCCAAGGCCAAGGAGGAACTGGTCTTCATCATCAGTTCCATCAACGACAGCTTGATTGTGTTTTTCCGGGGCCAGGTGCTGGTGGCTATTTGCTCGGGAACATTGCTGACCATTGGCTTTTTGGCCTTGGGCATCAATTACGCCTTCCTGCT
>CALJZV010000314.1 GCA_937983475.1 uncultured Verrucomicrobiales bacterium | reverse complement strand
ACGACCAAGCCCGTGCATCTGGGCGTGGAGGAATCGCTGAAAAATCCCGAGGTTCCCTGCGGGTTGCACACCGACGCCGAGCGGGCAAGGCACGTGCGGCACCGAGTCCGGCAATTGCTCAACAGCCAGGGCGACTGGGAAAATTATCCGCAGCCTTCCGAGCGTCCTGTCGGTGAAATAAAAACCGGAACCCTCGAGGGGGGCGCGCCCTCGCTCAAGCCGTTGGTCACTGTGCCCGAGGCGTTGGAGAAAGTGGGCCACGGCCTGCTGGTCGTGCTTTCGGAAAATGAAACCGGCAAAGTATACGGGCGCGGCATGACCGTCGCCGACAAGCTGCACGACGGCCGCATCATCCTGGCCAAATGGGTTCGCCGCCTCATCAACTGGAACAGCCGCCAGGCCACCATGGACTTGTGGCAGAGCAAAATCGCGCCGCTGATTGAGGAAAAGCTGGCTCAGCAGAAAACACCCGTCGTCCGGTTTGTTCCGCATCCGCACAAAATCGTCGCCCACGTCAGCGTCGCCGAACTGAATCTGCGTGTTCCCGTGGACTCGCACGGTGTCGCGCTCTGGAAACCGGCCGAGCGCGAGGTCCTTCCGCCCGATTGCGCCATTTGCCCGCTGGTGCCGGTCTGTCGCCAGTTGCCCACGTCCACGGGCACGGCGCTGCTGTGGCGACGGCTGGGTTTGGTGGACGCCGCGGGACATCCCACGCGGCGCGGCAGGATTGTCAGCTTCTTTTCGCACGGGGACGGATTGGCCGTGGCGGCTGCGCTGGAGGACGAGAAATATCCTTTGGACGAATTGATCTACGACCTGGCCAACCTGGAGGGCGGATTTCGTTTTTGCGGTGATGAACATCGCTGGTCCGGTCGGCTGGCGATGGCCTGCCAGAAAGTGTTCGGAAATCAATCGGTGCCGGGCTACCTGGAAATGGGCGTGCCGCCCAAATACGGCGCGGGCGCTGAGCAGGTTGTTGCCGCCGTTCACAAAAACCCGCTCGCCAAGCACGAATGGGTCACCGAACTGTTGGGCGCGGGCGACATTGACCGGGTCATCATCGAATGGCGCAGTCTGATGCGGCAGATTTCCCATGCGCCCGAACTCGACTGGCCGCGCTGGATGGAATTGAAGGCCCGCGCCAAGACCATTCTGAACGAAACCGAGTCACCAACCCTCACCGAGCTGCCGCCGCTGGAATACAGCCAGACCCGCCGCGTGGATCATCAACTGATTCTGCGGCGGCACTGAGCCGCAACTTTGAAATAGCTGCCCTGCAAACCCGGCTTGAAACCCAACCGCTTCTCTGAAGAATGGCTTTCCTGTCCCAAGCCATGAGCAAAAAGAAACCGCACAGCAATAATGGCCACGCGCCCCTTCGCCAAAGGTCGGATGCCGCGTCCAAATCCCCTCCGGTTTCCAAAGCGGCCATTTCACTGAAAAAGGAATGGTGGGTTTTATTGGGCATCGCGGCGGTGACGTTCGCCAGTTTTCTGCCCGCCTTGAAAAACGGGTTCCTGGACTGGGACGACTCCGGGATGTTTTTGGAGAACATTGAGTATCGCGGGCTGGGCTGGGAGCAGATTCGCTGGATGTTCACCACGTTTCACTACGCGCATTACCATCCCATCACCTGGCTGACGCTCGGATTGGACTACACGCTCTGGGGCATGAACCCGTTCGGATACCACTTTTCCAGCCTGATTTTTCACGCGCTCAATGCGGTCCTGTTTTATTTGCTTCTGAGGAAATTAATCGGCGTGTCGCCCGCCTTCAGCGGCAGCACCGATACATGGACACTGCGGCTGGCCTGCGCGTTGGGCGCGCTCTTCTTCGCCATTCATCCGCTGCGCGTGGAATCGGTGGCGTGGATCACCGAGCGGCGGGATGTGGTGTCGGGTTTCTTCTATCTGCTGACGCTTCTGGCGTATATGCGGGCGCAGACCAACGGCCCCAGAAAACTCTGGCTGGGTGTGGCGCTGGCCTGTTTTGTCCTGTCGTTCCTGTCCAAGGCGTGGGGCATCACGTTGCCGGTGGTGCTGCTCATTCTGGATGTCTATCCGCTCCGGCGCTGGCAAAGCGGGGTTTCATTTTCCGCAAACTTCAGGAAGCTGGTGGTGGAGAAAATTCCCTTCGCCTTGGTGTCCATTGGTGTGGACTATGTCGCTTATCGCGGACAGGCTGAATGGGGCATTGAAGCGTCGGACCTGAACCTGTTCAAGCGGATGGCCATCGCGGCCTTCGGACTGAGCTTTTATTTTTTCAAAACCTTCGTGCCCTTCAACCTGTCGCCGCTCTATCTGCTGCCGCAGCCGTTCAATCCGCTGGAGGCGCGCATACTGATCGGCGGCATCGCCTCGCTCGGCATCACGGTCGCGGTCGCGCTGGGATGGCGGCGCTGGCCGTGGGCGGCGGCGGCGTGGCTTTGCTACGCGGTGATTGTGTCACCGGTGATCGGCCTCACGCACAAAGGCGAGCAGATTGCCGCCGACCGTTACACTTATTTGAGCGGGTTGCCCTTTGCGGTGCTGGTGGCGGCGGGGCTGGCTCTCCTGTCGCAACGCGCCTCGCGCCCGGGCAATTCAGCGGCAAAGGTCGGTTTTATTTTCTCTATAGTCGCGGCGGTTGGCCTTGGCGTTCTGACCTGGCAGCAGACCAAAGTCTGGCGCAGCGAAGGCACGTTGTGGGAGCAGGCCATCAAAGTGGAGCCGGACAATTTTGTCGCTTACAACGGACGCGGCCGAATGCGCCTTCAGGCACGCAATTATGAGGGTGCCATCGCGGCGTTTAACACCGCCATCCAACTGAATCCAAAAAAGGTCGAGCCCTACAGCAATCGCGGCATGGCGTATCACACGCTGGGCAATCTCGACGCGGCACTGGCCGATTACACCACGGCGCTCAAGATCAAACCCTTTCACCAGACCTTTAACAACCGGGGCGCGCTGCGCGAAACGCGGGGCGACATCGCCGGGGCCATCGAGGATTATTCACTGGCGCTGCAATTGAATCCGCGCCATTCGACGTCTTATTTCAACCGCGCCCGGTTGCGCAAGCGGCAGGGTGACCTTGCCGGGGCGCTGGCGGACTTCAACTTGAGCCTGAAATACCAGCCCGATTACGCCGACGGTTACCTGCGCCGGGGCGACCTTCTCTTGCAGCAAAATGAACTGGCGCAGGCGCTGCGCGATTACGAGATGGCCCAGCGGTTTGCGCCGGCGGGCTGGGCGTCGAAAACGGAAGTGGAGCAGCGGCTGTCGCAGGTGCGCGCGGCGATGCAGGCCGGCGGGAAGCCTTGAGCAATTCTCAGACAGGCTCTCAGGACTTCGCGGCGGGTTTCACATGCACCACGTCGCCGGGCTTGAGCGCCAGGTTGCCCGAGGCGGTTTTCACTTTCTTCCAATCCGACCGCAACACCATGCCGTCGCGCACGATTTCAAAGGCCTTCATGTACGTCTTCACCTCCGCCGATTTGGTGGCCGCGTAAAGGCGGAGACCCTCGGAATACGGCACTTGCCTGCTCACGCCCGTGGCCACGTCCTTGACGGTGACAAACCCCGCCTTGGCCGCGCTGGCGATGATGTGACCCGAGGTGGAGACGACGGTCTTGGTGGTGGTGGCCGCGACCGAACCGGTGGTTTTCACGGCGGCCACGGTGGTTTTGGTTGCCGTTTTGCCGACGAACGAAACGGTTTTGGTGGCCGCGCGCCCGGCGCGTTCCGCCGAGCAGCCCGTCAGCAGGCATGCCAGAGCGAGGATGAGGAACCGTTTCATTTTATTGAAGGCCGGGTTGCTTGGATTTGGGTTTGTAAACGAGAAAAATTAGAAGGCCCATCAGAATGGCCTGGGCGAGCCCTGCGCAAAACCACTTCATCGATAGGGACGGTGGAAATGGCTGAACCGCAAAGGTGATCAGCGCGGGGGCTTTGGCGAACAAGCCCATGAGCAGGCCGTAAAGCAAGGCGCACTTAAGGGTCGCCTTCTCGGCGAACCCGGCGGCCCACAGAACGACGAACGCCACCGCCACCAGAAACTGGCCCAGCAAGAGCCAGCCGAACCGCGCCTGCATTTCAGCCTCGGTGCGCCAAAGGCTTGCTGTGGCCTTATAATCGCTTTGCAGCCAGATGCCATGAATGAGAAAGTCGGTGAACCAGACACCGACGAACACCGTCAGTATTGTCAGGACAAGGCGCTTGGGATTCATGGTGTGGAGCATGATGAGGGAATGGATTTTGGGCAAGTGAAGAGGCGCGGTCGCGGCGCTCGAGAGTTTCCGGCATTCGGCAGACTGCGATCCGCTTTGCGGACATGTGAACAAATCCCCGAAAAAACATAAGCTTGCCAGCCGCTTTGGGCGGGGACGACACTTGCGGTCATGACCAATGCCCTGCGTATTTTCGTTTTTGTCCTGACAATGGTTGCCGTGTCCTTTGGCGCCTCGGCGGCACCGGACAGGAAAGCCAACCCTCAAGTGGAATTCACGTTGCAAAAGGTGGCCTTTCAGATTGGCGAAACCAAAATTCACGCCCAGTTAAGGCAATTCGGCGCCAACCGACTGACCATGGTCAATGTCCATGACGACGAGCAGACATCGGTGGATGCCGCCGTGGCGGTGATGGAACAGCAGGGCGGCAGGCTGGTGGAGTTTTCCGGGCGCGAGTATATGGTGCGCGGGC
>CALJZV010000313.1 GCA_937983475.1 uncultured Verrucomicrobiales bacterium | reverse complement strand
GCAGGAGCGCGGGCAAATCGTATTTTCGGACGCCGAAGTCGTTATAAATTTCGGTGCGTGGCAACGGCTCGGGCTGGGCGCAAATGCGGTGGTGATCCACCGGTTCGAACACCGGCTCCAACGGGGCGGAAGGCTGACTTGCTGGTGCTGTAGTACGGGCAAGGGGCTGAACCGCAACGCGCTCGGGCTGGTGACTGAGTTTCTTGATCTTCGCCTCCAGCTCGGCGATTTCCTTTTGCAGCTCGCGCGAACGCTCCGTGACGGGATCAGATTTCCTGGTGAACAGTCCCATGGCTCACTACCGAACAATTAAGACAATGCCAATGCCAAGCCCGGCCAGCAACACCGGCCAGGTCAGCGCCAGCCCCACTTTGCAGAGCTGGAGAAAATTCATGGAGGCAAGCGGGCCGGCCTGCGTTGCCTTTGGCGCCGCGGCCTCGCCTGTCTCGGCGGTGCCGGAGAGCGCGGGGAACTTGAGCCTCGCGGCGTTCCATTCCATGCGGGCGTTTTCCAGCGTGGTCAGGGCACGGGTCAGTTCAACGCTGAAATTCTCCTTGGACCAGGTTTCCTCGTTGAGGATTTGCACCTTGCTCAGGGCGTCCTTGAAGTCGGCGACGGTGCGGGCCATCTGCTCGGCGTCGCGGCGGGCGGCAAATTCCGATTCCTCGAGCAGGCCGACGCCACGGGTGAGATTCTGCAGCATTTCCTCGCGGCCGGTCTTGAACTCGATCTGGCGGCGTCGGGTTTCCTCCAGCGCGGCCCGCTCGCGCTCCAGCTCCTCCTGCTGTCGCCGCAGTTCGGCCAGCTTCACCTGGGCTTCGTTGACCTTGGAGTCAATCTCCTCGCGCGTCGGCGGTCTCGAGGGCATGGCCGTGGTGGCGGCACCGGTTGCGCCGCCGAAGGCCGACTTGCGGGACGTCTGAAAGTCCGTGTCCACAAAATCCGAAGAATCGAAGGGCGAAGACATGGCGCGAGCTTAGTGCGGCGGGCGACGCGTGTAAAGTTTGCGATTCCGCCCTGACCACTTCATTGATCTTAGCCAGCGTCGGCTCCGCTCCATTCAGAAGGGCCAGTGGTTGTCACTTGTGAACAATCAACTGGCTCCGGCTCAGTTCGATGAACGTGTATTTTTCCAACAGGTCGAAGAGGGTTTCCTCATGCCGCGCGAAGAGCCCAAGCAATTCGTCATTGTGGATGTTGCCGGTGGTGATAAGCAGAAGCGTGGGAGGGCCTGGCCGAGTGCGTGCGTGATTTCAAAGTCGGTGTCCTTGGTAATCAGCACGCGATCGTCTTGATTCACCAAGTCGAGCAGGAATGAATCTGGAGTGCGGTTCTGACGCGAAAGATCGAGCGTGTGGATGACATCGTGCCCGCGCTGCCGAAGCCAGATCGCAAGCCGGCAAGGCAACTGGGCATCAATCAGAATTTTCACGCAGCCAGGGGCAGAATGCGGTGGACGCTGGCGAGCCGGGCGGCAAAAGCCAAACAAGCGGTAATGTCCTCGCGTTCAAGGTCCGGATAATCGGCGAGAATCTCCTCCGGAGTCATGTTCCCGGCCAAAAGTTCCAGGATCATGCTGACGGGATAGCGCAACCCGCGCACCGTGGGCTTGCCGTGGCAAATCGCTGGATCAACCGTAATGCGTTTCAGCGGGTCGTTCATCCGCGTTAAGTTGCCAGACCTTGCAATACCTGACAAGGCTGTGGAATGCGGACAGAAAGCACCGAAGGGACGCAAGCTGGGTTTAGTTGTTCGCGCAGAGAAGATGCTGCCGTTCGTGTGCCTCGCATAATGAGGTGTTAAGGGAACGGGAAATCGCTGTTGCGGTTGCGCAGGTCAAGGTGTCAATAATTGTAGGCCCCTGAATGGCGCCGGGCAATTTACACGCGGCTTGACAGTTTTGCGGGGCGCTCTTTATTTCCCTCATGGCCACCGCATCCCTCAATGAATTAAAACCCATTTCTTTGCACCAAATG
>CALJZV010000312.1 GCA_937983475.1 uncultured Verrucomicrobiales bacterium | reverse complement strand
AGATGTAAGCATTTTTATGTGGTTGAGCGCTGTCTCGGTGGTAGGCGAGCGATTCGATCTTCGGCGTTATGGAAAAATGATCGGGGCGCCACCCCGTGCGCATCGCCGCGTCTTTCAACTCCTCCAGGATGGATTGAATGTCAATCTGTTCGCCCTGGTAACCGTGAATGTTCTTTCCCAGTCGCCGCATGACTGAAGGTGGGCTTGATGCCACAGGGCACAACTGGTCACGCCGGGACGGGCGTGGTTTGCCGCGAACGAAATGAAATGGGCTGCGGCTCCAACTGGTCGGAAAAATCATGCTTGTCCCAGTTGGGGTCCAAACCCAGATCCTTGAGCATCTGAAGGTCTTTTTCCACAGGTTGGTTCAGCGTGGTGAGGTAATTGCCCACCATCAGCGCGCTGGCGCCCGCAGCAAAGACCATGCTCTGCATGTCGCGCAGATTCACGGTGCGTCCACCGGCAATCATGATTTCCTGGCGCGGCAGGATGAACCGGAAGCAGGCGATGGTCTTCAGGATTTCCAGCGGCGGCAGCGGCGGATTGTTTTCGTAAGGCGTGCCCTTGATGGGATTGAGAATGTTGATGGGTACGACATTGGCGCCGATCTCTTTCAGGGCAAACGCCAAATCGCGCCTGTCCTCGCGCGCTTCTCCCATTCCAATAATGCCGCCGGAGCAGATTTTGATGCCCGCATTTTTCAAAAAATGAATGGTCTGGATGCGGTCCTCATAGGTGTGAGTGGTGCAGTGGCTGGGGAAAAAGCGCTTGGAGCTTTCCAGGTTGTGACCGTAGCACTCGAGCCCGGCTTCCTTCAGGCGATTGGCCACGTTTTGGCTTTTGATGATGCCCAGCGATGCGTCGGGCCGTGTCTTGCCGCTGGCCTTCAATTCCTTGATGCGATCGCAGACTTCATCGAGCATCGGCCCTTCGTTCAACCCCTTCCACGCGGCGACCAACCCGACAGCGGTGACGTTATGCTGCTTGGCCTCCTCAGCGGCCTCCATCACCGGCTCGGGGTCCACAAAGCCGTATTTGGGCGAGCCGGTTTGATGAAATGACGACTGGGCGCAGAAGCTACAGTTCTCCGAGCAGTTGCCGGCCTTGGCGTTGACAATGGAGCAAAGATGAATCTTGTTGCCCTTGAAGTGCTCGCGGATGCGATTGGCCCAGGCGATCAAATCGAAAATGTCGGAGGCGTTCTCCAATTCAAACAGCCACAAGGCCTCCTCGCGGCTGATGTCGCCGCCGTGTAAAATCCGCTGGCCGAGTTCTGAAATTTTGGTGTGATGGCTCACGTCAACCTGTTCTGCGCTCATGGTTGACAGCCTAAACTTTTTGCCGGACGGCGCAAGACTCTTCAGGAATTTTTCTGTTTCCTACCCTGTTAAATCCGGGAGAAGGTGGACTCACTTTGGACTTGCTGATAAATAGCGGGCATGCGTCTTCAAAACATCGAGCAAATCGGCGAGGAAGTGGCCATCAAATGGGATGACGGCAGCGAGAGTTTCATTTCGCTGAAGGCCCTGCGCCAATGCTGCCCCTGCGCCGGCTGCAAGGGCGAAATGGACATCATGGGCAATGTTTACAAGGGCCCGGACCGTCCGCTGTCGCCCGCGTCGTATCAGCTTAAGCGATTGGGATTGGTCGGCGGCTACGCCGTGCAGCCGGTTTGGGGCGACGGCCATGCGACAGGGATTTACTCCTTTGAGTATTTAAAGCGTGTGGCCGACGCGCAACATCCGTGACCTTGCGAATAAATAAAACGTGGCCCGGCGGGCCAATTCACGCCTTCCCGCCAAAGGTCACATGATCGTCCAGGTCCAGAACATCAAACCAGGTGCCGATGTCCGTCCGGTGCGGCGCGAGCTTGGCGTGATACTTCTGGAAAAATTCCCGCGAATCCAGGTCGGTCGCGCCACGCTGATCCTGGTAGGCGGACCAGTTCAGGATTTCTAGGAGCGTCGGCTTGGTTTTCGACTGCTTCTGGATCCATTTGAGAACTTCACCGTCGCCTTTGTTTTTCTTGAGCTCCTTCAGCAGCGCCTTGGCGTCAATTCCGGCAAACTCAAAGAACCGTTGGTCCAGCGGGCAGTTGTAGCAATATTCGCCTTGCTTGCCCGCGGCCGTGGCGCGTCCCTTGTCGAGGAGGCGAGGAAGAATGCAGTAGCCGCCGAGCCGGACGCGCGGGCTGCGCGGCGGACGTTGGGTCAGGTCTGGTGCGTTGATGGTCATAAAGTTCTACCTGGTCAAATTCCGTGTTTCATCCGTGTTATGGTCATAAATTCTCGCTTGTGAAATCCGTGTTTCATCCGTGTAAATCTGTGGTCCAAATTACTTCACCACCAGCTTGAAACTCTCCGAATGGCTGTTGAACTCCGGCGCATACATGCACTGAATCTCCGCCATGCCGCTCTGGTAGTCGCCGCGATGCTGGACGCGAGTCGAGTATTCGAAGACGTAAACGCCCTTGGGCAGGTAATCGATGAAGAAGTGGCTGGCGGTGTCGCGCGTGGATTCGTAATACGCCAGGCCATCCTGATACTTGTATTGCGAAAGCACACTCAGCGGCTCAAGACCGCTGCCGCGCTGGTCCTTCATGTGAACGTATTCCATGTCGCGATCGGTGCGCAGCTCGATGCGGACGATCAGTTCGTCGCCCACAGCGAGCGGGCCTTTAATCGCCTCCAATACCGGACCGCGCTTGGTCGTCTTCTTGACGAACAGGGTTTTCTTGAGCTTCAGCGGTGTGGCCTCGTGCGGCGTCACCTTGGACATGTCCTCGAAGTATTGCCAGTGAACGCTGCCCCACGCGACGCCCTGGTCCACTTTCTTGACGGTGATTTCGCCAAAGGACGGTTTTATTTCCTCACCAGTGAACCGTTTTTCATAAAAGCCCGTTCCGGGCTCAACTTTGGGGCGCTCGGTTTTTTCCGGTGAAGCGCCCTTCAGGTCGGCGGGCGCTGGTGTGATGTCCATGCCGCCGATTTCCACCTGCACCAACGCATCACTGGACAGCAGGTTGGCGCCGCGCAAGAGCAGGGCATAGACCGCGTCGGCGGTGGCCTTGGTGGTCTTCCAGTCCTGGGTCTGCTTTTGCTTGAGCAGCCAGACTTTGCATTCCTCGACCGCCTTGGGGTCCTGGGCCACCTCATCGAAGGCCTCGATCATCAGCGCCTGGGTTTCAATGGGCGCTCGGAACCACCACCAGGAGAACTCCAGGTCGCGCCAGAACATGCCCAGTTCCTCGTCGGTCACTGAGCGTTCGCGCAGCGACTTCATGATGTCGGCGGGCGTGGTGTCCTTGGCGTCATTGATGGTATTGAAGCGCTTCAAGGCAATGGCGATATGCC
>CALJZV010000311.1 GCA_937983475.1 uncultured Verrucomicrobiales bacterium | reverse complement strand
GTCAGGACAGCTCCAGTCTCAAAACTGCCAAGACTTCGGCAGGCTGAGAACTCGCGGAGAAATGGCTATCGACCCCCTTACCCCCAAAGCCCTTTCACCGCTCAGACGGGTATAACAGGTTGCGCCACCCCTCATGGAGGTGGCGCGGACGAATTTCGGCCACAGGCCGAGACGGGTTTACGGGTTTAAAACCCGCTGCCGCCGCATGGCGGCATTCGCGGTTCTCCGTTTACAAAAAATCCGTCTTAACCATGATAGATGCCATGAAAGCGATTTGTGCGCAGCATGGAGAGTTCAATATGAGTCTCTATTCATTACCGGAGTGTCCGCAATGTATCCGCGCTCGAATGGTTTTCCCGGACGGGGACGATCCAAAGCACATGCCGACCGACGCTTCCGGCGTGAATAAATTTAAGAGCTTTCGGAGCGATCAGATTTCCGCCGCCGCCATTTTTAATTACATGGCATCCGGCGATCCAAGCAATCCAACGGGGTGCGCAATCTTTTACAGCCCCAAGCAACAAAGCTTTAACGCGGTCTCCCGCGAGCCATGCGGCTTGATTCCGGGTTCTGGCGCAAGAGACGGTAGCGGATGGGCTGCGCAATTGGCGGTGCTTCAAGACATCACGGGCAAATCATCTAAAGGGCCTCATTTCGCTTTCGAAGAAATCCCTCACTTCAATGATCGTATAGCCAACGGTGAGTGGGTCGAAGCGCCAAAGTGCGCGGCTTGCGGCAATGCATACGTTTATGTCGTGGGTGCCAAATGTCTTGCATGCCTTCAAAAGCCTTAGCGTCACAACCCGTCATCCTCGCTTCCTCGCAAACGCAGTTTAAAAGGGACTGACGGAAGTTCCATACCTTCATAAAGCTGCTCTAGTAACCGTTGCACCTCATCTTGCAGTCTCCTGCCAAGATCATAGGTCAACGCCGCTGCCTTGCGCACGCGGCCAATCGGCAACCATTCGCCTCCGATAGCATAGCCAACATGCTTCATTTCTTTCCCCTTTAAAAATTTTGACGAACCAGGTGGATGAATCACGATGTTGCGTTTCAACGCATCACTGTGAGCGAATATTTCGTTGCGGGCGGTGAGTAAAATTTCATGCGTTTCCTTCAAAGCAGGATCATCGAATTGCTCCCATTTCTTCTTTAGCCGCCCTAACGTATCGCTGTCCGTAAAGGGCTTTGCGTATGTAACGACCAAAGCCGTGAGCAAAGGCAAATAGAGCGGGTGACGTAACTCTGTGTATTTATCCTTTGGAATATCGGGTGGCGGATTTTTCGTGACCTCAATTAGGTGCATTGCAGCCAAATGGGCGTCGTGAATATCGGACGATGCTATTGCAATCCGCCTGAACTCCAGTTTCAATTCACCACGTGTCGGGCCACCTTTAGTGACAAATTGGTCTCCCTCCTTGGGTTTAACTTTTGCCAAATATTCCGGTGATTTCGCCACGTGCCGAATTGTAGCAGGGGCCAGCCGTTCAGCAATTATTTGCCCCATGCCGCCCACGCCGGGGGTCCGTTCGCCGCCGCCTCTCTTCATTTTATCATCCGGTCAAGGTCGTTCCAGCCTACCCGGTCGAAGGCGTTCCACCGCGCTCGCCCAACCTTGACTACGGATGCCATTCCGAGAGTGCGGGCGGTTCACTCCGTTCCGCCAAAGGTCGAACCTTTACCAGCCCTAACAAACTCTCCAATGACATACATCGAACAGTTTGAAGCGGAGCTTGCGCAAAAGATTGAAAGCGCCGAAGACACGGCGTCAATCGTTCGCTGGACTTCAGAAAAAGTCCTCGAAAGCTACCGCAACGGCATCACCGCAGGTCAAAAAGGCGTGACGGTGAAGCGCCACGGGAAAAGCCGCCGACGCGGACTCTTTCCACAAGCCAAACAGTCGTAAGGCTTGATTATCAGCATCACGAAAATGACATGAAGTATAACGTCATTTCGCCGGACGGCATTCCCATGACGTGCAAGCCGTTCGCAAATAAACAGGCGGCACAGGATGCCATTCCGCTTTTGTGTAAGCGGTATGAGCATCAGGGTTACTACGTCACTGCCGAGTGGCGAAGAATTCGAGTCAAGGATTTGCCTGAATTTTTGCGAATCGTGAAAGCCTGACCCGTTGCCGTCGCAAGGAACCCCGCTGAGGCGGGGTTTTTTGTTGCTTGGCGTGGGCGTGGGCGGCCTCCCCGAACCCCCAACCCCTTGCCATCGGAGGACCTCCCCCAAGGGGGGCGAATCTCGGATTTCAGCCGATATAAGAAAGTCAGTCCTTCGGGCGAAGTAGGCTTAGCTTCATTGGCTTAGCCCAATGCGCAGGTCTCGTTATGGCTGCTTCGCCTTGATCGCCGTGTCCAATATTTCTTCCACAAGTGCAGGTTGAAGACCCCTTGCGATGAATAGTTGCGAAACCAAACTCCGGTTTTCCAATGTCGAATTGAAACCGTGAGTGAGGTAAATCGCACGCCCCAGTCAACCAGTTAATTGCGTACCCTGCGACGAGACTTCCGGCGGTGGCGGTCAGGTAGCCAACAGTTGGCAATTGTGGATTCTCGCCTCTCCAATAAAGCGTTCCATCTTCGCCGCGCTTGATAGCTTCGGTGGCGGCATCTTGACGATCCTTTCGTTCTTGGTCGGTCATGCATTCCACTGTGAGCGGCCATGTGCGGACACATCCCGAACAAAACGCACAAGGCAACTCGGCAGAGTAGCGAGTAATTTCGATGAGTTGGGCGGTCATTTTTCCATCGCGACCTTCCGGCATGACTCCGACATCGATAGATGGGACGAGATAACGCGTGGCTACATCACTCAATGCCGCCCGCCCATGATGGGTGTCTGTGCAGCCGAGCAACAAATCACAACGAAGCAACTCGTTCAAAACCTCGTCGTCGAGAATGTTTCCAACAAACACCGTTATTTTAGCGGATGGATTAATTTCCCAAATCATCTCTGCCATCATTTCCACCTTGTAGGGTAACGGCGTGCGTTTCGTATGTGCGAATTTGCTGCCGCGCATTCGTTCCAGATTGGAAAGACCGAAGCGCTGATAATCCACAATCACAAATTCCCCGACGTGTGCTCGCGCAAGACATTCAATCGCTGGAGAACCAGTCCCGGAGCATCCGATAATACCGACGCTTGATTCGCGCAACTTGCATGATGCATCTGAACCGTAAAGTTGCTCCAGCCTGGCAGTCACCGAATCTTCCGACTGGCATACGGAAGTGATGAGCGGCATTTCAATCTCGGCATTTCGCAATCGGCTGTATGGGAAACTTGGTGTGACGAGTTCAGAAACCGAAAACCATTTTCCGGCGTCGAAAGCGCGTCCGCTAAAAAGAAGTTGCCCATCGCAATCGCGATTGAGAATTAAACTGCAATACGGTCGTCCATTGCCAAATGAGGAGAACATATCAGCGAAGTATGCATCCATGTCGTCGTCCGATGGACTTGGAGAAACACCCCAGCCCTGAGGATGAGAGTGCGCAATACCGATGCCAAAAGGAGTGTTCTCGACTTCTTTCAATGCTCGCGAAATGTATCGCGAACTGAATGAGACAATGGAGCTTTGTCGGTCAAGTTCACCGGGTAACGGTGGCAGAGGGTTAACGAATGATGCTGCCAGTCCCCACGGTGTTCGCCGGTAGCCGAAGCGGAAAAAGCTGCCCCACTCCCGCGCTGGATGACGTTGAAATAGGAGTTTTTCAAACTTCTTCCGCTCCAGCTCAGCGACACGAAACAGACAAAATTGCCGCGAATCGAGTTCAGGGAATTTCATGATCAATTCGCTTTGTGAAGCCATGACAACATTTCGTCGTAGTAAGTGTGGAAACCGTGACGATCTTTGTTCCACGCCGTCCCGTTGCCGGTGTAAGGATGAATGCTAACCCGTTGCCAGCGTCGCCCGCCAATGGTTTCAACATGCTCGAACGCACCTGGCACGCGGCTTTGTAATGGCGAACCTTCCGGCAAATACGCGTAGTCAATGAAGGCCGCTGGATAGCCTCCCGGCACCTTAACCAGCACGTCTGAACTGCCGATGGGATGCCCCTGCTTCACTGGGACGCCGTGATAGACCACAGCGGGAGCAGGTTCGGCGAGCAATGTCACGTTCACACCGTTTTCCCGAAGCTGTGCCAGTTCACGTTCAACTCGATTTGCCTGAAATCCGGCGTTCACATCCTTTCGGATGACTTTGAACTCATCGCAGTCGTGAATCTTCACCTTGTTTCCCAATGGGATTTCCGTTTCCGTTCCGTCCTTGTTAATCTGGCTGACGGCGGTGTTCTCCGGCTTGTCATAAACCAGCGCAGCGATCTCAAGTCCGGTCATTTCCGGCCTAACACCTTTGGTCGAATCGTATTTCTTCTTGTTTACAATGATTGTCAGCAAGTCTTTACGCTTGCGGGTGCGAAACACTTCGCCTTCCCGAAGGTTCACTGTGGTTTTATCGTCTATAACTTCATCGTTAGGCGACTTGAAGTCCTTCAGGAGTTCAACGTTCTCCGGCAAACCATATAAATCACGGATTTCCCGCCCAGTCTGGTTAGGTTTGGTCACGACTTCCCAGCGGTCGTCAACATCCACAACTCGTTTTGCAGGCGCATCACATGCAGGACGCGGCTTCACTTCGCACGCTGGCATGGAGTAAAACACTGTTCCTTCGGCTAAGTCTGCCGTTCCGTTCTCCGGCATGATGACGTCATGCGGAGAATTGTGATCGCGGATTAATACGTGGTCCGGGGGGATGTTAGCCTGCTCCTTTATGGCAGCTACCTTCACGTAGCGACCCGGCATACTCAGTAGTTGGTCGTTCACAACGATGGCGCGTTTCGTCGCAGGGCGACAATCCTGCACCTCTTCAGTTGCGGCACAGCCGCAGTTTTCGTTCTTAGCTTTAGTGCTCATTTTTGTTTTTTGCAGAACCTCGACTTCATGTCTTGTTCGTGCTGGAACTTTTGCCTCGCGCAACCAAGCTCAAAGCTGAGTTCGCGATACAATTACTGTTCGCTATGCAATTAGTCAAGCGGTTTGCACAGCGAATTATTCTCCTTGCCGTAATTCAGGCGGATGCACTATTTTTTCAGCCATGAAATTTCTAAAGGCATGAGCACTGTAGGAGAAAGAATTCGTCAACGACGAATTGATCTTAACTGGACACAAGACAAACTTGCGACTGAGGCTGGTATAAGTAAGGGATTTTTGTCGGATTTAGAAAGAGACGAGCGAAATGTTAGCGCTGAATATCTTTTGAAAATCTCTAAAGCATTGGGATTGAGCTTGGATTTTCTTATGAAAGGTGGCGATGAGGAACCGCAGAATCAGGAAGTTCAAATACCAGCCTCATTGTCGATGTTCGCCAAACAACAAGACTTAACATTTACACAAACCGTAACGCTCTTGAATATGGTGAGGCAGATTGTGGCCAACAGAAGCAACTCCAAATCTGATGAGATGGAGGCCGCTGATTGGAAAAAGTTTTATGAGGCGGTGAAACAATTTTTATAATGAGAACGATCAGCGCTGACCCTAAAATCATCGCTATGGCAAACGGGTTAAAGCTCGTGCCAGGCGATCCGGTTCGAGAAATCCTTAAGTTCTGCCGCAGCCGAATACGCGGTTGGATTAGAAAATATGGAAGCATTCGTTCAATTCTCGATTTGGAGCGGGTTGTATGCGAGGAGCTAAATCTGACAATCCATGAAATTTGGAAAGATGAGGATTTGGAAGAGCTTATTAAGAACTATCAAGAAGATGGCGATCCTGCCTTTAACCTCTTGCGTGCTGATTTGGATGAAAACACATTTGCAACATTGATGCGGCGTAAACCATTGTTTCCGAACTCGCCAATCAGATTTGTCGCAGTCATAGATTGCAGAGGGCAGAAACAGCATCGGCGTTTCTTCACCCGATGGCACGAAATAGCTCACGTTCTAACGTTCCATACGCAACTTGAGTTCGTATTTCATCGCTCTACAACAGAAAAGAACGCCACGGAACAAATGATGGATCTTATTGCGGGTGACGTCGGCTTTCTCGAAGAGTTGTTCGTGCCAATTCTTAACGCTGAATTGGAACGAGAAACCAGATTGACATTCGCAGGTGTTGAACGTGTCCGGGCAAATTATTGTTTCGAGGCAAGTTTTCAGGCCACATTGCACGCATGTGCAGGTAAGATTCAAGTTCCAGTTATTTTATTGGAAATCGGCCCCGGATACAAACGATCTGAGTTGCGTGCAATGGAGGAAAAAGGCGTGAAAATTCTCGATCCGAATGCGCCCAAAGCTAAACTCCGCGTTCTTAATTCAATGCCAAATGACGCCGCGCGTCGCACAGGTTTGCAGATTCACAAAAACATGCGAGTTCCAGAACATTCGGTTCTTTTTGAACTTTTTAAATCAACAGACAAACCCGATTTTGAAAATTCTGAAAGAGTTGAAAATCTAGCGAGGTGGACAACCTCAGAAGGGGAATCACTTTCTGATCTTGAGGTTCACGTTGAAGGTATTCGCGTTCAAGGCAAAGTGTTTGCAATAATCACCCCGATTTAGGTAGCCCAAGTTTGGGTGTCTTTTTACCCCGTCTGGGACATTTGCAATGCTTCGGCGAATTTGGGAAAATAGATTCATCAAATTCGATGCTCTCCGCTCGCCGAAAATCCGACGGGCAAACCGTCCACGCATATTTTGAAACCAAGGCCAACGGCCCGTTCTATTGTCTCGTCTGCAACGATCCCGTAGTCCTCAAAGCGGGGAAAAATAAAATCAATCATTTCGCTCACGAAAGTCTCACGTGTCGTTTCGCCGAAGGGGAAAGCGACGCGCATCGCTGCTGCAAAATTGAGATTTACAAAGCGCTGAAACAAACGTCCGGCGTGACCGACGTAATGCTGGAACGTCCGCTTGGAATTGTTCGTCCCGACGTGAGCGCCATCATCAATGGTGTGAAAGTCGCCATCGAAGTTCAAATCAGTTCGCTTTCTGTCGAAACGATCATGCGGCGCACGATTGATTATCACCGGAAGGGAATTTACGTGCTTTGGCTTCTACCGTGGACACCCAAGCTCGACAGCAAACGATATTCTCCCAAGCCGTGGGAAAAATGGATTCACGCCTGTTATTTCGTAAGCGTCCGGTGAGCTACAGGGTTGACGCGGGTTTCCAGTTTCTGGGGA
>CALJZV010000310.1 GCA_937983475.1 uncultured Verrucomicrobiales bacterium | reverse complement strand
CTGGACGGCACCCTCGACTTCTATCATTTATCCGGAGCCAAAATTGCCTCTGCCACTTCGGAAACCGCTTCCTCACAGACCGCCAACCGCAATTCCTCAAAATGAAAGCCACGACAAACATCCTGGTCCACCGCGCCGCAATTGCCCTGGCCATTGCGCTATTGCCCAACGCCGTCGTTGCCGCCGAGGAACTGAAGGAACCAACGGGCAAGCCCGTCATTTCACGCTTCGAACCCCGCAGCATCGAGCGAGGTGCCGAGACCCTGTTGCATATTCAGGGCGAGCAGTTGATCGGCCTGAGCGGACTTAAATTTTCCCATGAGAAAATTAAAGGCGAAATTCTTGAGTCAAAGTCCAGGGAGTCTCTGTTGAAAGTTACCGCCGCAGCCGACCTGGCTCCGGGCAGCTACGAGTTTTCATTTTCGAACAGCAAAGGCGAAAGCCCCAAGGCCAAACTGTTTGTGGATGACCTGCCGCAGTCGTGGGAATCGCACACCAATAGCCATGCCGCTTCATTTTCTGTAAAGGTTCCGGTCAGCTTCTGGGGCGCGCTCGATCCGGCGGGCGACAGCGATATTCTGGAATTCGCCGCCGAAACCGGGCAAAGCCTGGTGTTTGATGTCGCCGCAAAGAGCATCGGCTCCAAGGCCGGCATCCTCATCACTTTATTTGACGCAAAGGGAAATTTGCTCGCCCAGAACAACGGCTTTGGCGGAGGCGATCCCCTGCTCCACTATGTGATTCCCGCGTCCGGACACTATCGCCTGCACATCAGTGACCAGACTCTGGCCGGTTCGGCAGAGCATTTTTACCGGGTTTCCATCGGCGAGTTTCCTGTGGTGACCGGTTCGTTTCCAATGACAATCAAGGCGGGAACGACCGCAGAGATGGAGTTGGCGGGTTTCAATCTTGGACAGCACCGGAGCTTTCCTGTTTTTGCCGACAAGGCCGGGGAACTCAAGGTGCGGATCGACCGGGACAAGCTGCGAATGCGCAAGCCGGTTCAAGTGATGGTCACCGAGCAAAATGAATATATTGAGAAAGAACCCAATGATTCTCCAGCGCGAGCCATGCGGATCGCCGCTCCCGCCGTGGTGAACGGCCGCATTTGGAACGGATACGCATCCGGCAAAATCACTTCACAGGCAGGCGACGAGGACTTGTTTCAGTTTGAAGCGGCCAAGGGCGATGTCTGGGTGATTGAAACGGAGGCCGAACGGCGCGGTTCCCCGCTGGACACCAAAATTGAAATCCTTCATGCCGACGGCAAACCGGTGGAGCGGTTGCTGTTACAGGCCGTTCGCGATTCGCAGATCAATTTCCGTCCCATTGACTCGGTGACAGGCGATGTGCGCGTCGAAAACTGGGAGGAGATGGAGCTGAACCAGTTCATGTATCTGGGCGGCGAGGTCTGCAAAATTTTCCGGATGCCCGAGGGGCCTGACTCCGGATTTCAATTTTACCGCAACGGCGGCAAGCGCCGCAGTTACTTCGACACCAGCCCGACGGCGCACGCGCTCGATGACCCCTGTTACATCGTGGAGCCACATCCGCCGGGCACGCAACTGGTCCCCAACGGCCTGCCGGTGTTCCCGGTTTATTTCGCCAATGACGACGACGGCGAGCGCAAGATTGGCGCGGATTCCAGGGTCCATTTCACCGCGCCCCAAAGCGGCACTTTTTTGATTCGCGTCCAGGACACCCGGGACCAATCCGATGAGCGCTTTGCCTACCGCTTGATTGTCCGCAGGGCGGAACCGGATTTTTCCGTTCGCCTGGGCAATCCCAACCCGACGGTTTCGCCCGGCAGCGGCACGGAATTCTCCCTGACCGTGGACCGGGAGGATGGCTTTGACGAGAATGTTCGCGTGGATATCACGGGCGTTCCGGAAGGCTTTTACATGTCCTCGCCCATTGTCATTCAAGCAGGACACCTTCAGGCCAACGGAGCCCTGTTCGCCTCCCCCGATGCGAAGGAACCGGCCGCAGAGGCAACGTCCAAAATCAAAATCACCGCCACCGCGACCATTGCCGGGAAAACGGTCACCAAAGACGTGAACAAGTTCGGGAAAATCAAACTGGCCGAAAAACCCAAACTGATGGTCGCCATCGAGCCATACAACGAAAGCAATCCCCATTTCACTCCCCGCAACGTCACGGATGAACCGCTCTCCGTCACCATTGCTCCCGGCCAAATCCTTCCCGTGTGGCTGAAGGTCAAGCGAGACGGCCACGATGACATCGTCACCTTCTCGGTGGACAACCTGCCGCATGGCGTGATTGTGGACAATATCGGCCTCAATGGGGTGCTCATTCCCAAGGACGAGGATCACCGCCAAATTTTCCTCAAAGCCGCCAAGTGGGTTCCTGAGACAGACCGGTTGGCCTATTGCCAGGCCCGCCAGGCGGGAAATCCGACGTCGTTCCCTGTAATGATTCGGGTGCGGAAGGATGCCAATTCGGTGGTGGCCAGCCAATGAAGCGGCGGGCCGCCTTTACACAATTTTCCGGTATTCCTTGGACTCCGAGAGTTTCTTGACCATTTCCTTGACCTTTTGAGCCTGGCTTTTGTGCGCCAGCATCACGGCGTCATCGGTCTGGACCAGAATCGAATCACGCAGCCCAACCACGGCTATCGGCGTCCGGTTCTTGGTGCGGGCATCGAAGATAATATTCCGGGCGGCGTCCACGTGAATGAAATCTGCCACGGCGCAGTTGCCTTCAGCATCCGGCTTGATGTGTCGGGGC
>CALJZV010000309.1 GCA_937983475.1 uncultured Verrucomicrobiales bacterium | reverse complement strand
CAACTGTTCTCTCATTGAGATACCACACAGCCAAGCGACCGTCAGCGTGCTGGACCAATAAATCAACATGGCCATCCCCGTTGAAGTCGGTAATTTGCGCAACGCGCCATCCTTTGAAATCAACGCCACTGCTGCCTTTCCCCAACTGCGGACCTGTGACGAAATTCAGACCAGACATTTGCCACACAAAGAAAACACTGTCGGATGTGCGTTGCACCAGTAAGTCTTTATGCCCGTCATAATTAAAGTCGGCAACACCTGCCAAAATCATCCCCTTGGAAAGTGTCTTGTTAATAAAAACAGAGGATAACCTATTGGTTCCTTCCATGTACCACACCGCCATTCTTCCATCTCCATGACTCCAAATAAAATCCCGCTGACCGTCATTATTCATGTCGTTTATGCTGTTTAATTTCCATCCTATTGCTGGCGCTCGGAGCTTTGCCCCAAATTGAAAATTTGCCCCATCCATATTCCACGAGTTCATGAATCCTAAATTGTGTTGGAATATTATATCCGCACTGTTGTTGCCGCTTAGGTCGCTATGTCCAACAATTCGCCATTCGGGTTTGACGATCTTTTCCTTTCGCACTTGCTTTGCATTCAAAAAGTCAACCGATCCGTTCATGTGCCATACAAAAATCCGTCCGTCGGTATGCTGTAGTACAATATCGGCATTCCCATCTTTATTGTAATCAGGAATGTAACGGTTTTTGTCGCCGTAAACCAAAACGTCATCCAAATAAACCCCATCAAACTTGGTGTACGTATCGAAATCCGGGTCGGACTCATTACCCTCGTCGGTGTTGAACTCAAAGCGCAGCGTAATTACTTCTCCTACATAGTCGCGCAACGGGATCGTGACCTGAGTCCATGTTTTGACTGGTTCCCACAAGTCCCACGTGCTGAAGACCGGGTCACCATTGACGTAAACATCAAACGAATCCATGAACAAGCTGCTCTCAGGGATGCGCGCAATGTACCAGAAGCTTAAATACGCGTCGTGATACCCGGTCAGGTCAATTTCGCGCCAAATCGCGGAGCCCGTCGTTTCATCAGGATAGGCTGGTGACGTTGTGGTGCCTCCATGCTTCAGGGCGGCGCAATAGAGCTTGTTGGCGCCTCCACGCTTGCCCACAGTGCCGAAGTTCGCATTGACTGTCCCCCACCCGAAATCTGGAGGCACTTCCGAATCGGGGTCATATACATCTTCGAGCACCCAGTTGTTGTTTAATGGACCCGCCTCAAATCCATCGAAAAAAATGGCCGTCTGGGCATTGATGGGTAAGCTGCTAGAGATCAGGAAACCTAACAGCAGAAACGCGTCTTTCAGGGATCGAGCAAAGCGTTGGGGAGTAATTTTTCTCATCTTTTTTCCAGCGTTGCTCCTATTGAAGCTCAAAACGGACCAACTTGCAATTTTTAATCAAATTACACTTTGGATTCCCTCAGGCTTAAGATTCGTTCTTGTATTAACAGAAATGATATTTTGAAATCTGCTCGGTCGTCTGCAAAAAGCGTTTCTGCCCATATTTATACAGTAAAATGTCATTATCCATTAAGCGGAGCACCGCCCTGCCAAGTTCATCTTGCGTGGTAATCCAACTCAAATCCTCTCGAAGCTCCTTTGAGACATTAGCCTGAGGCAGGTCCAATGGGGGGATCGTCAACCCAAAGGAATGAATAAGTGCTCTGAGTGCTTGGACACTGTCTTCAAATTTTTCTGTCAGTCCAACCAATGCGAAGCCGTCGAGAATGGCCATGGCTAAAGGCAGGCTGGTATTTTGAAAATGCTCATTTTCATCATTTACAAATTTCGGCAAATCATTGCCGCCCTGTAGAAACGCATTTTGACTCCTGTAGAGTCTTACGGTAAAAAATCGATTCAGCCAATTTCCCTTTAATTTGGCCTCCGACTCTTTTTGCAATCGGAGTAGGACCAAATCTTTGAGAGGCATGGTTTCGACATTGTCAGGATAACTTTGCCGATGTTCTTCGCTTAACCAACGGTAATTCTTTTTTACAAAAGTGAGTCCAGAAATGAACCGGTCTATGGGGTTTCTCAGGAAACAATAGTACAGTGCTGGCCGACCACCCAGCAGCGGTTGAAAGGATCGAATTGAATGTGAAGCCAATGAAACCACGTTAGGATTCTTCGCGACAATTTCATTAAGCTCATCCGGCGAGTAGACGTGTGTTGGACTATGATAAAGACTCAGGTGTTGATCCTTGAACCACTCGGTCAACAATTGATTCAATGAAGTGCCAGCGGTCTTGGGAACATGAACATGAACAAAAATCGGCTTCGGCAGCGGCATAGAGGGACCGGTTTTAGTGAGCAAACTCAATTCACTGGCAATTTTATTTTGCATCAATTAATTGAAGGAACGCATCGGAAATGACCCCATCCCAACCATCGTTGATATTCCTGCACATCCCTAAAACGGGCGGCCGGACATTGGAAAAAATCATCGAGCACAATTATCCGCCTCAGTTCATTTACAATGTGGTGCCAGGCCGAAACTCAATTATGGATTTCAAGGCGCTTCCGGATGATGCGCGGAATCAATATCAAGTAATCAAAGGCCACCTGTTTTTTGGAGTGCATACCTGCCTCTCAAAGGCTACTTACATTACAATCCTTCGTGAGCCTGTAGATCGCATTCTTTCAAATTATTACTTCGTTCTCCGGAATCCCAAGCATGCTCTACATAAAAAAGTGGCGGGCGGCAAATTGACTATTGAGAAATACCTTGAAAGCGGAGTAAATCCCCAGTTGGAAAATGGACAAGTCCGAATGCTTTCAGGTATGGAGGAGTCGGTTCTATCAGAAGAAAGCACCCAAGAGATGCTCAACTTGGCGAAAGGCCATTTGGTCCGTCATTTTACGGTCGTGGGACTGACAGAGCGGTTTAACGATTCCCTCCTTCTTTTAAAAAAACACCTTGGTTGGAAAACAATTGACCATCAGGTCCTGAATGCCACCCCAAACCGACCCTCCAAAAGCGAAATGGCAAGCTCTACCCTTAAGCTCATTGAAAAATACAACCAGCTGGATTTAGACCTGTATT
>CALJZV010000308.1 GCA_937983475.1 uncultured Verrucomicrobiales bacterium | reverse complement strand
CGACAGCCTTCCATCGGGGTCGGCGAAGTTGACGGGGTCGCCCTGGGCATAGGCGTAGAGGTCCCAGGTGGCGGCGTGGCCGAGGGGATCGGGCGAGAGGAAGCGGCCGGAGACCGGTTCGTAGTAGCGGGCGCCCATCCAGTAGAGGCCGGAGCGGTCCATGCGGCGTCCCTGCCAGAATTCCTGGCGTTTGGGCGCCGGATAGCCGGGCAGGGGCCCGTAACTGCTCAACCGCTCGGAGGGTTGCCCGTAACTGATGGTGTTGCCGAAAAGGTCGTTGTAAACATCGTGCCAACTGCCCAACCCCTGCAACCGCCCATACTCGCCGCTCCAGTCGGGGCCGTGAGCGCCGGGCGCAACCATCACGCCGGAATGCCGCGCGGTGGCCGTCAGTTCAACCGGCTTCTGCGGAATGCCGGCAAAGGCGTTCAACGCGCAGAAAACGGAGATGAAAATGGCAATCCACGTCTTCACCGTGTGTGCATCATGAGTTGAGCGGCCATGTTCGCCGGCCATTTTGTGGTTGAGATGCAATCCATCAATGTGCGCGGAGGTTATGCCGTGCATTGCGCGTTGGCAATGGCAACGGAGTCGCATGAAAAGTGGAGCGCCGGGCCTGGAAAGTTCGCTGGTTGACGCTCACAGTCGGCTTTGTGAGTATGCACGCCGATGAAGGCAATCGTTCGACTCCCGTTATTCTTCCTGTGCTGCACCCTGGTTTTCAGCAGTTGCACGACCCCCCGACCGCCCTCGACGCCGGAGGCCCAGGCGCCCATGAGCTTGATTGAGGCGACGGCACAGCTTGCCGAATCCCGCGCCACGCGCCTGCCGGCGAATTATATTTGGGCGGCGTTGCGGGATCGCGGCCAGGATGCAGATATCAATGCCGCCTTCGAGCGGGCTCTGGCCGATCACACCCGCGAATCCAAACTCGCCCTGCTTCGCGTCCTCGAGCTGAAATTCATCCACGATCCGAAGACGTCTGGGCTCGACATCCTCGGCCCCGAACTGAGTCAGCACTTTCGCGGGTTCAAGTGGCATGAAAATGACTTTCCCGGCGGCCCCGAAGGGCCCAATGAACAATTCGCGGACGTGATGGTGGACGCGCTGGATCTGGTGCTCCCGGAGCGGCGCGCCAACAGCACGCGTGACGCCGTTGTGCTGCGGGCCGAGGCGACCAATGCGGTTTGGGAATACATGACCAACAAGTGGGTGGCAGTTCCCGGGCAGGAGCGCTGGAAACTCAACCCGCACGCGCTGGAGTCGTTTGTCCGCATGCGCGAGGCGGCCAAGGCTGACGGGGTGGATCTGATCATTCTCTCGGCGCACCGGTATCCGCAGGTTGCCGCGGCCAACGCGGCGCGAGTTGGCAACCCGAACGCTGTGGCCAGCTTCTCCTCGCATTCGCTGGGACTGGCAATTGATTTCAAGATGAGCCATCGCGACGGTTTCAAGGTGAACGAAGCCTCCACCCGTCCCATGTCGGAACTGGTGCGCATGCGCGAGTCCCCCGTGCACAAGTGGCTGGTTCTGCGCGCTGAGGAATTTGGGTGGTATCCCTACCAGAACGAACCGTGGCATTGGGAATACAACCCGCGTGGGTTTCGCGAAATCTTCTGGGCCGATTTCCCCGGCGGCGCACCGATGCGGGGGATCATGGTTGATGAGCCTTGACGGGTGAAAGGCCTGCAAGACTCGTGTGATCTTCCGGCGCATCCGTCCTGACATTGGCCAAGGATGAGAAGTGGCTGCATCGGGCTGAACCGTCCGGGTGGTTTGCCGCGCGACGGAGTGCCTGGTAAAACCGAAAGGCAGCTTGCATCGACAGGGAGCCCGCCCCTGTGCCGTCGCGTTTTTGAGCGGGGGTGTGCCTGCAAGGGCGTTGCGCGGGGGCAGGGTTGTGGCATTCTTTTCTTCGCCGGCGCTCCAGATGGCAGCTTTTGGCAAAATTTTTTCCCAATGTTTATACAAATTGAAAACACGCGGTGTCTATTGATTGAAACGTGAGCGAAACCCGGTCAATTCAGGATGCCTGGTGCGAGCGTCTTTACGACGCGAAGGCGGCGGAATTGATCCTTTACGGGCGCGCCCTGGGGCTCAGCCACAGCGAGGCCGAGGATGTGCTTCAGGAGACGGTTTTAGCGTTGCTGGCGCTGAAGGCGGCTCCGGAGCAGCATGAGGATTACTGTCTGCGCGCGTTGCGCAACCGGGAGATGAATTTCCGGCGCAGCATGTGGCGGCGCATGACGCGGGAACTGGAGTCGCTGCGGTGGTTTGAAAAATCCAGGGGGGAAAGCTCCGCCGAGCGCCGGGCCATGCGCTGCCTGGCGGACCTGCCTGCCGAGCAGCGCGAGGTGATTGTCCTGAAAATCTGGCACAAGCACACGTTTGAAACCATTGGCCGCCTGCTGGACCTGTCGCCCAACACGGTGGCGGGCCGTTACCGGTATGGTTTGCAGAAAATGAAAGCGTGCCTGGAAGGAGACTTTTATGAACACGACGAAACTCGAGAAGCAGTGCCTGAATTGGGCGCCGCGACGACCCTCGGATAACCTCCGGCGGAAATTATTTGGTGACGCGCCTGAGCTGGACGACGCCCCCGCGTTCAACTGGCTGGCGCCCCTGGCGGCCTGCCTGCTGGTGCTGGTGGTGGTGTGCGGCGCGGCGGGGGGTTCGGGCGGCGCGCCGTTCGCGGCCAACGGCAGCGAGGCGATGACCTATGGCGCGTCCAACACCGGCAACAACCTTTGGCACCAGCAGGATGTGGCATTAAGCACGCTGGATTCCAACCTGCAGCGCACGCTCCCGATGCTGGGCACTTTAGGATGGACAAACCATGCCCTATCCACTTCAAGTAATGCCGCTTTACTGTTGGCTGCGACCAACCAATTAATCCGTTAAGGAATGAACCAGGACACTTCGAATTCGGCCAAAGCCAAAAAAACGCCCCCCAGCGCCGCGCCGGGGGACAAGACTTCAACCTCCGAAACCCAAAAGCTGCCGCCGCTGTTCCGCTCCATTGACCGGTGGGCCTTTGGCATCGCCACGCTGCTGGGGTTCATCGGATACAGGTGGACTCTGGCGCCGGACGTGGCATTGGAGGATTCGGGTGAACTGGCGGTGGGCTCCATGTACGCGGGCGTGCCGCATCCGCCGGGGTACCCGGTCTGGACGTTGTTCACGTGGTTTTTCACCAAGATTCTGCCGTTTTCCAACATAGCCTGGCGCGTGGGCGTGGCCTCGGCGGTGGCTGGCGCTTTTGCCTGCGGCCTCATTGCGCTGGTGGTGTCGCGCGGCAGCAGCATGATGATCGAGGGCATTGCGGCTCTGAAGGAAATTGACCGGCGCCTCGAAAACGCAATTTGCGTGGTGTCAGGCATTGTGGCGGGCATGTTGATGGGGTTCAACGGGTACATGTGGAGCCAGTCGGTGATTGTCGAGGTGTACAGCCTGAGCGTGCTGTCGCTGATGCTGGTGATCGCTTACCTGTTGAGGTGGGTCTATGAGCCGACCCGGATGCGGTATCTTTACTGGGCGTTTTTCTTCTTCGGCATCTGCTTGACCAATCACATGTCGCTTCTGGTGGCGGCCATCGGCATCGAAATCGCCGTGGCGGCGGCCAACCGGCGCCTGGGGCGCGACCTGTTCCTGGGTAACGCCATAGTCTATGTGGCAATTCTCTTTTTGAAAATGAGGGGTTCGGTGACGACCTTTGACGCCAACCCGCCACTCTTCGCGGTGTTCAACGTCATCGGCATCGGTTCGGTTATCACATGCCTG
>CALJZV010000307.1 GCA_937983475.1 uncultured Verrucomicrobiales bacterium | reverse complement strand
TCACCGCCTTTACGACTAAAGCCAGATGCGCAAAAAAATAGTGCCACAATCCAGTGGATGGATCAAAAACACTGAATAGTTCGCCGGGAATAAATGCAAACAAACCACTCCAAGGAAATAAAAACGAGGAAAACAAAAGCCCAAACAGTCCTAATACCGCCACCAAAACCAGCGAAAAAATGGCACCGGCCATCCATTTGACCAGCAACAGCCTGACTCGGGAAATAGGCCTCGACAAAATCATTCGCAAGGTTCCGTCCTCGGCTTCCTTGGCCACCAAATCACCGCCAACCAAGGACGCGTAAAGCGGCAACAAAATATAGGCTATTGGAAAAAGCATAACTGTGGCGATGGTCAGGCTGGATATAAAATGGTCAGCCGGATAACCGTTCCCCTCCAGTTGACGAACCATGTTGCGCGAGGCATTTGAAAACCGAAACACCGCCGCAATCACGTTCTGAGCCAGAAAAAACATCGCGAAACCGATATAGGTCCGCTTTTTGCCAAACAGTTTCCAAAGTTCGTTTGTTAGTTGCGAAAAAAACATGATTTACCTGTTGGCCTTGCGATCTCGGTTCATCAAGGAGAGATAAAAATCTTCCAGCGTTTGCTCCTCATGGCAAATTTCAAAAACGCTCAGCCCCTCCTCCACCAAACCGCGGACAATTTGATCCGTGCCGATACCGGGCATCGGCATTATGCGGTCTTTGACGGCATCTTGAATCAGGTTCATTTTCCTCAAGGCATTTACGGCATCGTCAAAATGATCCACGCGGATGCGAACCCATTGGTCTGGCCGCTTCGCCTCAGAAAGGGTCCCTTCAAAAACTTTTTCCCCTTGGCTCATGACTGCAACACGGGTGCAAATCAGTTCCACCTCTTTAAGCAAATGGGAGGAAAAGAAGATGGTTAGCCTCAACTCACGGTGCAGCCTTAGAATTGTTTGGCGCATTTCATGGATGCCTTCCGGATCCAATCCATCGCTCGGTTCGTCCAAGATGAGCAATTCCGGACCGGGAAGGAGCGCCTGGGCGAGCGCCAAACGGGCTCGCATGCCATGAGAATAAGTTTTCACCGTGGAATGCTCGCGTCCGCTTAACCCAACCCAATCGAGCACCTCGCGAATTCGACCTTGCCGGGCAGGACCGGTATACTGCGAAAGTATTTGCAGGTTGCGTAAGCCGCTAAAATATTCATAAAAAGCAGGAGCCTCAAAGATGGCTCCCACTTTTTGAAGCGCTTCCCGGCGATTGTTGAAAACATCCCGTCCGCAAACAAAAACGTCACCGCTGGTTGGCCAAACTTGGCCAAGAATCATGCCGATAATGGTGCTTTTTCCAGAGCCGTTGACCTGACTCCCAAAAGTTGGACGTGACATTGGGAGAGTTCTGCTGAGAAGAAAGCAGCAGAACAATGAAGAAGAGCAAATTCAGCGAAGAGCAGATCATCGGGATTTTACGAGAAGCCGAAGGCGACATGCCGATCAAGGCGGTGTGTGCCCGGCACAACATCAGCGAGGCGACGTTTTACAAGTGGCGCGCGAAGTTTGGCGGGATGGATGTCAATGAAGCGCGGCGCTTGCGGGCGTTGGAGGAGGAGACCAGACGGCTTAAATGGATCGTGGCCGATCAGGCGGTGCAGATTCAAATCCTGAAAGAGGTGAACTCAAAAAAGTGGTAAGCCCGTCGGCCAGGAGACGGGCGGTCAGGAGCGTGGTCGAAGAAGATCTTGGCAACACAGCACAGGCTTGCCGGGCGCTGGGTCTGGCGCGCTCGAGTTTTTATACTGGCAGCAGAATGAGTCAGGAAAGCCGAATGAAGCACCAAGGGATTGTGGATTTGAGCGAAGCCAAGCCGCGTTATGGGTATCGCCGGATTACGGCGCTGTTGCGACGGCAAGGCCACGAGATCAATGGCAAGAGAGTGCAACGGGTGCGGCGGATGGAAGGATTGCAGGTGAAGAAAAAGCAGAGAAAGCTGCGGCGTGTAGGTGTTTCGACGGCCGAGCGTCAGCGTGCGTTGCATCCCAATCACGTGTGGAGCTGGGATTTTGTGGAAGACCAGACGGAGAACGGGACGCGCTTTCGGATCTTGAGTTTGATCGACGAACACACGCGGGAATGTCTGGCGCTGCATGTGGCGTGGTCGATTCGGGCGGTGGATGTGATTGCAGCGGTTGAAATGACGATGGCGCGCTATGGAGCGCCCGAGCATTTGCGCAGCGACAACGGTCCGGAGTTCATCGCCTATTCGATCCAGGATTGGCTGGGGGAGAAGAAGGTGAAAACGATTTACATTGCCCCCGGTTCGCCGTGGGAAAATGCTTACATTGAAAGTTTTCACGACAAACTCAGGGATGAGTGTTTGAATCGGGAGATCTTTGAGCTTGCCCCGGTTTGGTGGACACCTTGGGGGCTGGGGGGCTAAAAGAAAGAGCCCATGAGCAAAACCCAATTGAAGCAAAGGACAAACGCAGTTGAAGCAGCCCCAGTTCCTCAAGCCAAGCGATACGATGAGGTCTTCAAGCGGCAGGCAGTGGAAAACTGGATCAAGACCGGCAAGCCGGGGACCCAGATTGCACGGGAACTGGGGGTGAGCTATCCCTGCCTCAAAGACTGGAAGCGCCGTTATTATGGGGACGCCACACCCGAACGAGCCGATCTGGCAGCCGAGAACCGCGCCCTCAAGGCGGAGCTGGCTCGTGTGCGCGAGCAGCGGGACATTCTAAAAAAAACGCTGGGCATCTTCAGCGAACCTTCCAAGAGCGCTGCCAAAGGATCCAAGCCATGAGCGCCGAACATTCCGTGTCCCAACTCTGCGCGGCCTTCGACGTGACATGGTCGGGATATCATGCCTGGAAAGCGCGTCCTCCCGGCGCTCGCGCCCGGGCCGACGCGGCGTTGTTGTCGGACATTGCGGCCATCCATGCCGAGCATCGGGGCCGTTACGGCGCCCCGCGCATTCACCGGGAACTGGCCGATCAAGGCAAGCGGCATGGCCGCAAGCGCGTTGCGCGCCTGATGAAACTGGGAGGCTTCAAAGGGCGGTGTCCCCGGCGTTTTGTGCCGCGAACCACCGACAGCGATCATCAGGAACCCATTGCGCCCAACCGGCTGGCGGAGGCCCCAGCGCCCACCGGCCCCAATCAGGCATGGGTCAGCGACCTGACCTATGTGCAGACCGGCGAAGGCTGGCTTTACGTGGCGGTGATCCTGGACCTTTGGAGCCGGAGGGTGGTGGGCTGGTCCTGTGGCGACACGCTGGCCGCCGGGCTGGTGACGGCCGCGATGCGCATGGCCCTGCAACACCGGCAGCCTCCCAGGGGCTTGCTGCACCACAGCGACCGAGGCGTGCAATACGCCAGCGGCGAACACCGCGCCTTGCTCAAGGCCGCGGGCATGGAACCGAGCATGAGCCGCGCAGGCAATCCCTACGACAACGCGGCGATGGAAAGCTTCATGGCCACCTACAAGCGCGAGTGCGTGGGAGTGGCCGAAGAAGAACGCGGCGGCTACGCCAGCCGCGCTGAGGCACGCCTGGATTTTTTCCAATACGCCGAAACCTATTACAACCGAAGGCGGCGCCACAGCGCCCTTGGTTACAAGAACCCTGTGGACTTTGAAAACCAAATGAACTAAACCTCAACCCGCCCCCCAGCCCCGGGTGTCCACCAAACCGGGGCAAGCTCACTCCTTATCGGCAACTGCTTTTAAGCCCGGGTGGGTGGTTTCAAAGAAGCGTCTT
>CALJZV010000306.1 GCA_937983475.1 uncultured Verrucomicrobiales bacterium | reverse complement strand
GCCTGTTTACCCTGTCGCAGCTTCCGGGTTTGGGGCCTGTGTCGCAGTTGTCGCGGTTGCGCCTGAAGGTGAAATATTCCACCGCCTTGCGCCTGATTGATCGGGCGCTGGAAGAAGCTGCTGTTGAACTTGGGATGACGAGCGCCGAGCTGGAGGAAATCGCGGTTCCAACCTACGGCCTGGACCCAGACGGGCGGTTGAGAGAGGACTTCGGGCCGTTCGGGGCCGAGCTTAAAATAACGGGGACGCACGAGACTGAACTGAGTTGGATCAAGGCGGACGGCAGGACGCAGAAGTCGGTTCCTGCGGAAGTGAAGGAACAGCATGCTGAAGATTTCAAGGAGCTAAAACGGACGATTCAGGACATTGAAAAGATGCTGCCGGCACAACGAGACCGGCTGGAACGGTTACTGGCCACGGAACGGGAATGGGCACTTGAACCCTGGCTCGAACGCTATCTTAACCATCCGTTGCTTTCGCAGATGACGCGCCGATTGATCTGGCACTTTCGCCTCGGAGATCGAACGGGGCAGGGAATCTGGCAGGACGGAAAAATCGTGGACGTAAACAACCAGGCCTTGGACTGGCTGGCACCGGAAACACGAGTGCGTCTGTGGCATCCGATTGGATTTTCTGTCGAAACAGTTGCCGCCTGGCGCGTCTGGCTGGAAACGCATCAGACTGTGCAGCCGTTCAAGCAGGCGCATCGCGAAATCTATGTTCTTACCGATGCCGAAATAACAACGAATACCTACTCCAATCGATTTGCCGGGCATATCATCAAACAGCATAAGTTCGCCGCCATCGCAAAACAGCGGGGATGGAGGTATTCCCTCCAAGGTGCGTTTGATTCTCACAACACACCGACGTTGCAGTTGCCGCACTGGAATCTAAGTGTTGAATACTGGGTGGAGGGGACCACAAACGACCTGTCACCAAGCGGCATCTGCCTCTACTTGAGCACGGATCAAGTGCGGTTTTGTCGGGATGGGCAACCGGTGCCCCTGCATGAAGTTCCGGCACTGGCTTTTTCTGAAGCGATGCGTGACGTCGATCTTTTTGCAGGGGTTTGCAGCATTGGCAACGATCCCGCGTGGCACGACCGCGGGGAGAACAACTACCAAACCTACTGGCACAATTTCTCATTTGGCGAATTGTCGGCGACGGCGAAGACGCGCAAAGAGATTCTCGAACGGCTTATTCCAAGATTGAAAATGGCGGATCGCTGCTCACTGAGCGCAAAGTTTCTCGTCGTGCGTGGAAATCTTCGAAACTACAAAATCTATCTCGGAAGCGCGAACATCCTGATGGAACCAAACGAACAATATCTTTGCATTGTGCCGGATCGTGGCAGCGGAGCAAAAGCGAGTGAAGTTTTCCTGCCCTTTGAAGGGGATAACACGCTGGCCGTGATAATCAGCAAGGCATTCCTGCTCGCCGCTGACTCTAAAATCAAAGATCCAAGCATCGTGAGCCAGATCGGGCGCACAGTTTAACCTGGCAATCGGCAATGGCACCGGACAGAACAGGCGGGGCGCCTGTGGTTCTGGGGCGATCGGGGAGAACCTCAAATTCATTCTTCTGAGAATTTCTTGCGTCCAGATGGTCTTCAAAATGTGAATAAGTTTATTATGGCAAGGCCCCGTATTTGTCCCTCCCCCCTGGGTAGAGTCAGGGAATGAAAACAAAAACGAATGATGAATTGAGACGGAATGAAATTGCGAGTGGCGAGTTGCGAATGGCGACTGGTTTGCCGGAATGGTGGGCGGGGCTGCCGGAGGGGGAAAAGAATTTGATCCGGACGGTGATGCGGCTGCTTCAGGGGGCGAAACACAGCCAGGTTCAGGAGGTCGCCGACGCGGCTTCGGAATGGGAGCGGACGCTGGGATGCTTCATCAGGGTGCGGCTGAAATGGAGAGGGAAAGTTGAGGGTCGAGGGTTGAGAGTTGAGGGTCAATGCCGGCCCGCCGCTTCGGGGCGGGAAACAGAGCAAGGGGATTCCCGCGAGGCGCGGGAATCGACAGGCGGGGCGCCTGTGGTCCCCGGGAAGTTATCGCAGTTGGACGGCGCGCACGGAGTGATTCGACCTACCTCTATCCAGCCGGACGGCGCGCACGGAGTGACGCGCCCTACCACCGATCAGACAGGCGGCGCGCACGGAGTGACGCGCCCTACCGCATACCGGTCAGGCGGGCGTAGCCGACCAGGTGTTTCTCCAGCTCGGGGTTGAGGGGGCACTGGCTCCGCAACCAGGCAAAGGCGCGTTCGGTTTCCGCCGAAAGCTCAACGGAAGAGTCATTAGATGAGGGTTGAGAGTTGAGAGGTGAATCATGTCCACCGGATGTTTTCTTGATGCTGATTTCCACAAGGTCCGCTCCCGGCGTGTCAGCGACACCCGCCTTGGCGTCCCGGCAACGGGCGGCGATGATCTCGGCTTGGGCGTGGCGGTCGGGGGCGAAGGCGGGGAGGAGGGCGGCGAAGTTGTCGTCCGAAAGCGCCCCGGATTCGCCGCTGAACAGGCGGCTGAGAAATCCGCGGGAAAGGCCGGAGGCGCGGGCGATGTCGGACTGGGTGAGCCGCTTCTGTTCGGCCATCCGGGTCAACGCGGTGCTGAGGTAGCTCATTTTAAGAAGTTGAGGGTTGAGAGTGGAGAGTTGAGGGTTAACCCATCGGCTGCGGAGAGAGGCGGCGCATTTTTTTGTTCATGGTGTTGCATCTTATGCAACTGCGCTTGGCGTGCAAATTGTTTTCACACCGTTGAACCGGAGACCAGGGAGTGAGGCAGAGCCTTTCCAGTGAGTTGTTGATGGCGTTGATGCGGGCGACCCCGCAGCAGATGGAGGCCATTGAGGAAATCCTGGGCTGTGAAAGCCGGGTGGAGCCGGTGGCGGAGGAAGTCGCGCGGCGGGTGTTCGCGTTGATCCAGGAACTGGAAATGGAGGGGCCGTGCCGGAAGGCGCCGGTGCTTCAGGTGTTCCGGCTGTACTGCCTGGAGGGCCTGTCGCGAGACGAGGGGGCGAAGCGGTGCGGGTGGGTGCCGTCGCTGGTCAGCCTGCGGCTCAAACAGATCGAGCGGAAGCTGGGGCGCAAGCCGTCGGAGCTGCGGCAGTATTCCTCCCAAGTCGAGCAGATCGAGGAGTCGTTGAGCGATTCGAGGGCGAAGTCGGTTTACCGCGAGGGCCTGGCGGATGAGCTGGGGGAGGAACACGAAAATTGACGCATTTTGACCTTATTTTGACCCCGTCAAAACCGCATTCGGGCCTTTATTTGCAGGGGTTTGCTGAGTTTGGAGCGGCTTCATTTTGACCCCCCGTCCATTAGCAGAGGGTTGCGTGTCGGTCGCAGAACTGACGCGGGACAGCCCGGCAAAAAATAAAAACGCATGAAAATTCCAAGTGTTAGCACACGGCCAGCAGGCGCATCCCCACAAGGCAGCCCAGCCGAAAGGCAGACGGGCGCGGCGGCGTTCGCCCCGAGCGGGCCGGTCTC
>CALJZV010000305.1 GCA_937983475.1 uncultured Verrucomicrobiales bacterium | reverse complement strand
CCAGTCATCGAGGTTTTTTATTTCCTCTAAACAACGGTCGCGCAGGCGCGCGGTTTCCGATTCAAAATACTTGGCGAGCATGGCGTCGTCGGGTTGCGCCCGCAGGTTTCCGGAAAAGGCACCTGCGCAAAAAACAACCGTCAACAAGACCGTGAGAAAATTCATGGCGAGGGTCAGCATCCGCACAGTTGGCCTGCCGGGCAAGGCGGAACTGTTGAGTTTAAATTCCTCATTGGGAAACAAACAAACAAGACACAAAGGCGCGAAGGAAAAAGCAAGTTGGCTGGCTCGATAATCCGGGCCTATCAACCGCCTTGAGATGCCAGGCCTGTGGCAAAATGAAACCTCCCTTTGTCAGGCAGCCTTGGATTCCTGATGCCGCATTTCAATAATGATCGGCCAGGGGAATGAGCGGCTGCTTCTTGAGTTGGCGAAGGTGAAGTTTCTGCCGCGACAATTCAATTGCCTGAATGTCGTCCAGGCCGGGTTGCGCCAACTGCTGGTGAACAGCCGCCAATTGCCGGTCAATGAACTTGTCTCGGAGCAATTCCACAACGCCTTGCTTGCCCGGGGCGCCTTTAAGAATAACTTCCGAGTCTGGAATGGCTCGGTCCTCCGTGGCGGCCTCGGTGATGAGCCGCACAGCCACGGGCGACTCCAACTCGGAAACCCATCCGGCAAGCCCGGCCCAGGATTCCTCCGCGTGCGCCTGAAGGCGGCTGGCTACCACCTGGCGAACTGTGGGATGATTGATCCAATCCAGGTCCAAATGATGCGCCACCCATTCTATGTGGTCATCGCTCAAAAAAAGCAGTTTCAACAGCCAGAATTCCTGCGGCGAAGGCGGCGTCTCGGATTCCTCCGCGAAGTCCGATTCGGGCGGCAACGAGTCCGGTTCGTCCATTGGCGCGGGCACCGGGCGCAATCCACGCGCTTTTTTGAATTCGGCTCGAACCGATTCGGGGGAGACGCCCAGCCGCAGCGCGGTTTTTTGCGCGTAGGCGTCGAGCAGCACGACGTTGCCGGTTTTCTGCAGGGCGGTCCGCATGGCTTCAACAATCGCCACCCGGCCGCGGTCGCTGCCCGCGTCGTGAGTGACGCAAAGCCGGTTGAGGTAAAAGTCGAAGAAACTCTCGGCATTCTGGATGTGTTTTGCGAAGGCGTCGCCGCCGTGTTCCTTGATGAAGCTGTCGGGATCGTGCGGCGCGGGAATGGTGGCCACGCGGACGCTCAGTCCGGCCTCCAGCAAACTGTCGAGCGAGCGCACGGCGGCGTTCTGCCCGGCGTTGTCCGCGTCGAAGCAGAGCACCACTTCCTCGGCGTAGCGCTTGAGAATGCGGGCGTGCTCCGCGGTGAGGGCGGTTCCTTGCGGCGCGACGACATTTTTAACGCCGGCCATGTAACAGGCGATGAGATCAAGCTGGCCTTCGCAGATGATGGCCTGCTGGGCGTCGAGCAGGGCGCGCTTGGATTTGTCGAGGCCGTAGATGACCTTGCTCTTGGTGAAGAGCGGCGTCTCGGGCGAGTTGACATACTTGGCGGTTTTTTCGTCGCCTGACAGGATGCGACCGCTGAAGCCGATGACGCGTCCCTGGTCATCGCAAATGGGAAAAATCAGCCGTCCGCGAAACCGGTCATAAAAGCGCTGGCTGTCTTCCTTGTGGATAATTAAACCGGCCTTTTCCATCAACGCGAGGTCGTGTCCCTTGCTCTTGGCCCAGTTGACCGTGTCGTCCCAGGCATCCGGGGCGAAGCCGAGGCGGAAAAGCTGGATAGCCTCGGCGGAAACCCCACGCTTTTCCAGGTAATCGCGGGCAATCTGACCGGCGGCGTCATTGAGCAGGGCATTGTGCCAGCGCTGGGTAATCTGCTCATGAACCTGAAGCAGCGTGTCCTTGAGGGCGCGGTTCTGCTGGTAACCGGGATCCTTCTCAAACTCGAGCGGAATTCGGGCGCGCTCGGCCAGGCGGCGAACGGCGTCCATGAATCCGACATTTTCGTAATCCTTGATAAAGGAAAAAACGTCGCCGCCCTTGTGGCAGCCGAAGCAGTGGAAAATCTGGCGGTGCGGGTTGACGTGGAAGCTGGGGGATTTTTCGCGGTGAAACGGGCAGAGGGCGACGAAGTTAGCCCCGGCGCGCTTGAGCGGCACATAGCCGCCGATAATCTCGACGATGTCGCTGGCGGCGCGGATTTGCTCGAGCGTGGAGGGGGAAACCAGACCGGCCATGCGGAGTTACTGCTTTTTGGCAGGAGGAGGGGTCGCGGTTCCCATGGCTTCCTCCAAGGCGCGCTGTTTTCTTTTTCCGATGTTCTCGTTTTGAGACCGCCCTTTGGTGTTGGGCGTGGTGGGCTCGATGAGAAGCTGGCTGAGATGGTCGCGGGCAAACACGCCCACCCGGGATTTTTCGAAGATATCAATCTGGATGGAGCCGAACGTGGGGAAAGAAATCGTGCCGAAATTTTCAGCCTGCATTTTGCGGTTTCGAGCCTCGGCCGCATGATCAATCCTTTGCGCGTTCATCAGTGCCATGCCCATGATGACAATGGCCGCGTAGCGCAGCATGCCGGCCGTCATGCCAAAATAATATTCCATGCGCCCGAACACGTCGCTGCCGACCAGTTTCTCGCCCACAGCGGACTTGATGCGCGAAAAAATGAGGTGCACGGCGATGGCAAACAGGACGTACACGATGATGTAGGAGAGCACAATATTGACGGCGCTGCCCGCGGACGCCGCCAGTTGCTTGCCCAGCGGTTCGTAAAGTTCGGCGCCGACCACCACGATGATGAGCACCTGCAGCAGGGGCAGCAATTCCATGGACATGCCGCGCTTGCGGCCTCGAAACACGCCCACGATGAGCAGTACAATCACCAGGACGTCAAACCAGTTAATTCCAAGTTTCATAACACCTCTTTCTGAAGCGATTTGCCTGCCAGTCTAACAGTTGATCACCGCATGACGAGCATTTATCGCCGTTTACAGGCGTGTTCGCCGGAAACCTGGGCCCCGCCCGGTTCACATGCCCATGATTTGGTAACCGCAGTCCACGTACAGCACTTGACCGGTGATGGCCGCCGCGCCGTCGCTGGCCAGAAACGTGCCGGTGGCGCCCAGTTCGTCGGGGAGAACATTGCGCTTGAGAGGAGAATGGGCCTCGTAATGCTTGAGCATCTCGGTGAACCCCGAAGTGCCCCGGCCGGCCAGGGTTGTGCCCGGCCCGGCGCTGATGCAGTTGACGCCGATTTTCGTCGGGCCAAGAGCGTAGGCCAAATCGCGTGTGCTTGCCTCGAGCGACGCCTTGGCCACGCCCATGACATTGTAATGAGGCACGACCTTCTCAGCGCCATAGTAGCTCATGGCCACGATGCTGCCGCCGTCGGTCATCAGCGGCGCGGCGCCTCGCGCCAGGGCCACCAGCGAATAAGCGCTGATGTCATGCGCTACGCGGTAAGCCTCGCGGCTGGTATTGATAAACTCCCCTTCCAGGGCGTCCTTCGGGGCAAAGGCCACCGAATGCAAAAGCAGGTGAAGCTTGCCGAATTTCTGCCCGACTTCCGCAAACACGCGGGCGATATCCTCATCCTTGGTGACGTCGCACGGCATGATGGGCGTGTCCGCGCCGAAGGTGCTGGCCAGCTCCTCCACATTTTCCTTAAGGCGTTCTCCCTGGTAGGTGAAAGCCAGCTTCGCCCCGGCCTTGTGCCAGGACTGGGCAATGGCCCAGGCGATGGAGCGTTTGTTGGCGACACCGAAGACGATTCCAAATTTTCCTGCAAGCAATGACATAGTTTTATCGAATAAGACTTAAGACTAGAGGAAAGGATTTTTCATTTCGTGGCAAGGGAAGAAACACGGCCCCGCAGCCAGATTAACCCTGCCAGGCCGCTCAGCAAAAGCCCGCTCACCGCCCAGGCGCTGCCCGAAGGCTGGTCAGGAAAAAAATAAAGCGCCGCCGCGCCTATGGCTGGGCCCGCGCAGCAGCCCGCCCCAATCATCGCCTCATGCACCCCACCATGCTCCCCCTTGGTTTCGCCCGCCTGCATCGAATAATAGAGCGACGAATAATAAATCAACCCCAACGCCAGCCCGAAAACGATTTGAGCGGCCACCAGCAGCCACAGCACCGACGCCAGCAGCATCGCCGCGAAGCTCACGACCATCGCGGCGTACGCCCCCGCCAGCCAGCCAAACCGGAAATGCCACCCGCGCCACACGCGAAGCCAGACAAAGGCTCCTGCCCGCGTGAAAAACCAGATGGAGCAAACCACGCCCGCCCAGGTGGGCGACAATTCAAGCCTGCTGGCCAAAGTCGGAATGACCGGCACCACCGTGTTCACCGCCAAATAGGCAAACGGGTTGGCCAGCCAAGCCATCCGAAGAAACAGGTTGGCGTTGAGCGCGGCATCGCGAAAACCGGGGGGCTGCTCGACGCCCGGCTCGGGCGTGTCGCCGAGTTGGGTCCGAGGCTGCCGGAGCGCCTTCCGCTCCAGCCACCACGCCATCGCCCATTGCCCCAGATGCACCCCAGCAGGCAAATAAAACATGCTGCGCGGCCCAAGCGCCTCCAGCAGCGCGCCACCCAGAAAATACGCGACCGCGCTTCCGGCAGCCCACGTGAAATTATAAATGCCCACCAGGCTTTGCAAACGCTGCGGCGGTTCCCGGTCGCTGATCAGCGCCTGCAATGCCGGCCAGGTAAAGCACATGCCAACCGTCGCCACCACCAGCACGGTCAAGTGCGCGAAAAGCGACGCCGCGCCCCCGCCGACAAACAGCGTTGCGCTCATGATCAAAAAACCAACCCTCAACGACGGGAAAAAGCCGCGCTTCTGGGCAAATTTGCCGCCAATTCGGGCCGAAACGGTGTAGATCAACCCCAAACCCGCGGCCAGCAGCAGGTTTTGCAGCGTGCCAAACCCATGCTGGTCCCGCATAAAGAAATAGGCGTAGTAGAAAAAATACGTCGTCGCCAGGGCGTTGAACGCCTCGAGCACGAAGACCCCGTTCTTGATGCAGCGCGAATACATGCGGCAATTGAATCCGATCAGAACCCGCCAGCGCCGCCCAGTTCCTCCAGCGCTTTGCGACAATACCATTTCACCGCCCCGGACATGGGGGGTTGCAATTGCTCCAGGTCCTCCGGGCTACACCATCGAATGTCGTGGTGCTCTGCCTCGGACAACGTCATCGTGCCGTTTTTTGGCCGCGCCCAGTAAATCATGCCGATGTGCTCATGGGTGGCGTTGATCCGATGGATGTCCAAAAAGCGCGGGGCAATCAGGGCGCGGGTGCCCGGCTCGGTCGTGGGCGGGCGCTCGCCAATGAGCTCCACTTCAAAGCCACTCTCCTCGAGAGCCTCGCGCAGCGCGGCAGCCTCGGGGTCCTCATCCAGTTCAATGTGCCCGCCGATGGGCAGCCATTTGCCCAGTTGCTTGTGGTGAATTAAAAGCACTTTGCCGTCGCTCACGATGAAGATCGCGACGGTGAAATCAATTTTGTCGTGAATATGCGGCATACGCCGCCGGGAAGATGTCGCACGGCGAGGAGTTTGAAAAGTCCTCAGGCCGAAAGATTCGGCCCCTTGGAAAGACAGCCTTTGGCCCTGCGCACCCGGCTTGTTGCACCATATTTTACGAAGACACCGGCAGCTTGACCTTTAAAAGGCCGGTTGGTTTCATTTGGCATGTTCATGAGAACGCTTGTTGTCCTTGTTTCCCTGCTGTTCGCTTTCCAGCCCAAAGGGCGCGCCGAATTGATCAACGGCATTTATGTAGTCGTCAACGACGCGGTTATCACCTACCAGGAAGTCGAGAGCGCCATCGCTCCGCTTGCCGAGCTGCTGGCCCGCCAGTACCGGGGCCAACCCAGCGTCTTCGAGGAAAAGCTCCAACAGACCCGCAGCGAAAAGATCGAGGAACTGGTCGAGAGGCAATTGGTGCTGCACGAGTTCAAGACCGCTGGCTACATCCTACCCGAAAGCATCATTGACGACGTCATCCGCGAGCGCATCAAGGAGCGCTTCGGCGACCGGGCCACCCTGACCAAGACATTGCAGGCCCAAGGCATGACATTCGAGGCGTTCCGCAAGCAGGTGCGAGAGGATTACATCATCCGGGCGCTGACCCAGCAGAAGATTTCTCCGGAGAAAATTCTCATTTCCCCGCACAAGATTGAAACCTACTACAACGAAAATCAGGACCAGTTTAAAGTCGCCGACCAGGTCAAGCTGCGCATGATTGTGCTGAACAAGTCCAAGTCCGGCGCCGAAGTCGCCCGCAAGCTGGCCGAGGAAATTCACAGCAAGCTCCAGGAAGGAGCTTCCTTCGCGGACATGGCGTCGGTTTACTCCGATTCCAATCGCGCCGAGGGCGGCAGTCGCGGCTGGGTGGATCGCTCGTTTTTCAAAAAGGAGCTGTCCGACGTTGCTTTCTCGCTCAAGCCCGGCCAGCACAGCGGCGTCATTGACCTGCCCGAGGCCTGCTACCTGATGCTTGCGGAGGATGTTCAGACCGCGCACACCAAGGCGCTGGCGGATGTCCGAGATGAAATTGAAAAAACGCTCAAAGACGAGGAGCAAGCCCGGTTGAAAAACCGCTGGATCGACCGCCTCAAGGCCAAGTCGTTCATCCGGTATTTTTAATTCAGTTGCGGCAAGAATATGACGGCAACCGCAAACCGGCTTTAGAGCCGGACTCGGCCGACAGTTGATTTTCCCATGACTGGCTGGATTGGCATCTCCATCGGAGACGTGACCGGCATCGGCCCGGAAGTCACCTTGAAAGCGCTCGCCGCCGAGCGCCAGGACACGACCAACCGCTACCTGTTGCTCGGGGACTGGCATCACTTGCGCAACCTCAACGAGGCAATCGGAACGGCGCTCCCACTTGTCCAGCAATCCGAGGCCGCCGAGGGCGACCGCTTCGTGGTATTTAATCCGTTGGCTGAGCCGCTGCCGGAGCGCCTGGAAGCTGGTTCGCCGGCCGCCGCGCGCGCATCTGTGGCTTGGCTTAAGGAAGGAGCCTGCCGCTGCCTCGCGCAATCGTTGGACGCGCTGGTGACAGCGCCGGTCAACAAGGAATCCATCATCCTCTCCGGCCAGCCATTCATTGGACAGACGGAGTTCCTGTCGGAGCTGGCGGGCACCACCCGCACGGCGATGATGCTTCTGGGCCATGACGAAAAAAATCGCTGGCTCCGGGTCGTCCTGGCCACCACCCATGTGCCGATTCGCTTCGTGGCAGACCATCTGACACAAGAGAAAATCGAATTGGCCATCGAACTGGCCGCTCAGGCCTGCCGGGATTTGAAATTGCCGCGACAACGGGTGGCCGTGTGCGGGCTCAATCCACATGCCGGCGAAGGCGGCCAACTGGGCAGCGAGGATGCGGAGGTCATCGAACCTGCGGTCAAGGCTTCGGGGGAACACGGACTGGATGTTGCGGGGCCGTTCGCGGCCGACGCTTTATTTTTTTATGTATTCAAAGGCGATTACGACGCCGTGGTGGCGATGTATCACGACCAGGGACTGGTGCCGCTGAAAATGATCGGCTTTGAAACCGGTGTGAATTGGACCCTGGGCCTGCCTTTCATCCGCACCTCGCCCGACCACGGGACGGCCTACGGCATCGCGGGCCAGAACAAGGCCAACCCTTCCAGCATGATGGCAGCCATCGGCCTTGCCCGCCAGTTGGCTGAGGGAAAAAAGACAGCGCGCGGCCAAAATTGATCCGAGCCCCCAAACCTGTTTTCACGATTTTATAGTTATCCATTGGCGAAATGAACCGCCTCCCTTTTCGATTTTAAAATGGCCCCTTCAGGCTTGACGCCGGGGCCGGTTCTGATTGCATAGCGGCCCATGAAAACAAAGATTTTCGGATATATTTTACTCCTGAGCCTGTGCGTGCTGGTTACCGGTTGCGTCAAGACGGCCGACGGCCACATGAAGGCGGGCGTGCCCTTCTCCAAGGACAAGATCGTCAGCCGCTACGAGCGCTCAGTATCGCAGATTCTCAGCGCCTCCCGCGTGGTGCTTCAGCGCAACGGCCAGATTCAAAGCGACGATGCAGTAAGCAATTCCCTCAAGGCAAAGATCAACCAGAATGATGTGTGGGTGAAGGTCGCCGAAGTGGACCCCAATATCAGCGAAGTGGTCGTTCAGGCCCGTTCGCGCCGGGGTGCCGGCAATGTGGACCTGGCAAGCGAAATCAGCAAGCAGATCGGCATTCAACTGGCCGTCGGCCAGTAAACCACTCTATAGCGCAAACTTTTAGAGACAAAGCCAGGCACCTTTGCCTGGCTTTTTTATTTTCTGAAGAACTCTGTCGACGTGGAGTGGCGCCGTGCGAAGAATTCCGGGTTTTTGGCCCGATCCATCGCCGCCTCGCGGGTAATTTTGCCCCGGCAATACAGGTCATGCAAACAGGCGTCCATGAGCACCATGCCCTCCTTGCCGCCTGACTGCACGGCGTTTTCCAGTTGGTGAAGTTTGTTTTCGCGAATCAGGTTGCGCACGGCGCCGTTAGCCACGAGCATTTCATACACCAGCACTCGCGAGGATTGATCCGCTGAGGGAATCAAGTCCTGTGCGATGATGCCCTGTAGGCCGTTGGCCAGTTGCAAAATGATCTGTTTCTGTGCGTTGCCCTCGAACACCCCGATCATGCGCTCCAGGGCATGAGTCGTGTTCGGAGAGTGCAGGGTGGTCAACACCAGATGGCCCGTTTCAGCGGCGGTCAGCGCGGTTTCGATGGCCGCATGGTCGCGCATTTCGCCCACCACAATGACATCCGGATCCTGACGGAGCACATGAACCAAAGCACGGTTGAAGGAGTGCGTGTCGGTCAGCACCTCCTGCTGCACAATGATGGCCCGCTTGTTGCGATGGGTGTATTCAATCGGGTCCTCGATGGTGACAATCTTGCAGCGGCGCTCGTTGTTGATGAGGTCCACCAGGTAATTGAGCGTGGTGGTCTTGCCCGCGCCTGTCGGCCCCGTCACGATCACCAGTCCATTGCGCTTGCGGGCGAGCTCCTCCAGTTTTCTGGGAAGCCCTAGTTCCTCGCGTCCCCGCACCCGGTCGCCGCAGAAGCGGACGCTGATTTCAGGCGACCCGTTGCGCCGGTAAAAAGTGACGCGCAGGCGGCCCGCCTTTTCAAAAATGAGAGACAAACAGAATTCCCATTCGCGCTGAAAAATTTCGGCTTGCTGGGAGTTCAGGAGGCTGGTCGTCATGGCCTGAAGTTCGGCGCCGGACATCGGCCCCTCGTCGGACATGACAATGTCCCCTGTGACTCTAAATGCTGGCACCACACCTGCAATCAGGTGCAGGTCTGAAGCCCCCAGGCTCGAAGCCTGATCCAAAAGTTGACTGAATCTTGCATGCATGGTTTACCTCCTTCTCCATTAAACAATTTTTAATTGACCAATGGAAGCTTTGCTTCGGGAAATAGCTCATTGCGTTCTCGAAGAGCACCCTCATTTAAGCAAGGATTTGAGCCGGAAAAACTCGGGCAAACGCCGAACTTTGCCCCGCAATTGGCCTGTAATGCCAACCGGGGGGAGCGCGAGGAGAAAGCGAGTTGTTTCCTCCTAGCCGGAGACCCCACGCTTGATGCCCAGGTCTTTTTCGTAAGTGCCCATTCGAATCGCTTCCGGCTTTTCATTCCGCCTGGCTTCGAGCTTCAGGTAAGCCATGCGGGTTTGGGCTTGATCGGCCAGAGCGCTGCCGGGAAATCGTTCAACAATCTGCCCCAACGTGCGCGCGGCGGCGGCGGGATCGTTGCCTTCGCGCACTTGGAAATCGGCCAACCGGTTGAGCCATCGGGCGACTTCCTTGGCGGAATGATTGGGCTGGGCAATCAGTTGTTCGAGCTCCATCCGGGCCAGATCGCAACGGTGATAATTCTCAGCATAGATAGTCGCCAGTTTCTCGCGGGCCTCGGTGTCCAGCGGATGAACTTTAAGATGTTCCACCAAGAGGGCGGCCTCCTCGCCGAAGGTGGTCTCGGGAACTACAGCATCTTCTGGGACCGCCGGGGCTTTGATGCGCAGCCCGATGTTTTGCTCATAGTGCCCCATCACAATCGCCGAGGGCTCGGCCCTTTCAAGCAATTGATCCACCGAGGCGAGATGGGCGATGCGCTGGGCCGCAAACTGGGCGAACTGCGACTCTGGAAAGCGGCTGATGATTTTCTCCAAAGCCTCCCGCGCAGTGTAAGGATCCTGGGCGTATTTCAAATGCCAGTCGGCCAAGGCATGAAGGGCAGCCGTGACTTGGGCCGGGCCGTGCCCGGGCTGATTAATAATTCGCTCGACAGTCACTTGGGCTCCAGGAAGGTCGTTGAGGTTCTCGGCAAGAATTTCCGCGAGCATGAATTGCCCGGAAAAATCTCCTGGAAATCGCTCAAGCTGCATTCGGATTTCCGCGACGGCCTCGTTGTAGCGGCCACGATTACGCTGAGCCTGAGCCGCCGAATACACGGGTCTGGCCTCGGGTTCCTCGGCGCCGCCATCGAAGGCATTGGTCAAAGGGCTGACCAGCATGGAAGCCCAGTTGGGCGCCCAGGTTATGCCGATGATGATGGCCAGGGCCGCCACCATCAGCATGCCGGCAATCACTGACATCTGGTGGCCCTGGAACACTACCGGCAGTGCCATTTTGAACATGGCGCCAAGAAGAATCGCGGTAATCACCCATTTCCACACCAAGCGCAACGGCTCGTCGCTTTTCTTCAAGGCGCGCCAAAACAGCCATCCGGAAAAAATAATGAAAACTGCCCAAAACAACACCAGCACCGCCAATTGAAATCCCTTTTCCATGGTGTTTTAATTTCCTTCAAGGTCGAATTTCAGGACCGTGGTGGAGCGATCCTGTGGGTTGTAGATCTCCATTTTCTCCAATTGCCACCGGCCATTGACTTTTTTGAAGCTGCTGCCACTCAGGCTGAACTCCTTCACCGGCCTGTCGTTTTGGTCATAGGCGTCGGCAATCAGGACGCCACCGGTTTCCCTGTCAATGTAGGATTTGACGCGGACCACTTTGCCACCGGCCGGGTTGACGCTTTCCAGAACGTGGCAGGAACGTCCCAACCGCATATCGCCCTTGAGCCGGCGCTGGATTGGCCAGTGAAGAAACTCCAACCCCAGGTCGCTGAGCCAGAAATCGGACCCGGCCAAGGGAATGTTGGCCTCGGCGGGTTCCAGTTCACGCAGCGCGGGCAAAGGCGCACCGGGGGAAGCGGCCCGCGCGTACAAATACTGGTTTGGCTGGTCAGTGTGATGACGCACAATCAGCTTTTCGGGGGGCGTGGACGACGTGGGCAATGTTTCGTAAATGACTTCCCAAGGCTCGCCGGCCACCATGCGGAAGATCACCGGAATGTCATTGGTCACGGCCTGCTTGCGGGAGCGGATTTTCAGGACGCCGGTCAGGATGACGTCCTCCTCCGGGACCGCCGAGCGCAGTTCCTCCGCCAGCTCCTGACCTTCGCGCTCCTCGCGAGAGGACGGAATGTCGGAGAAAAGGCCCTGAACCCCGAACATAAACAGGGCGATGAATGCGATGAACACCGGTTTCATTTGCTTTGCAGTGCCAGCGGCAGCACCTCGGAAATGTGCTGCACAAAGTGAACTTTTAATTTCTCCCGAACCTCATCGGGCACATCGAGCCAGTCGTTTCGGTTCTGGTCGGGCAGGATGACCTCCTTGATGCCGGACCGCGCGGCAGCGAGGATTTTCTCTTTGATGCCACCGACCCGCAGGACGCGGCCGCGCAGGCTGATTTCACCCGTCATGGCAACCCCCGAACGAACCAACCGCCGTGTCAACAATGACGCCAGCGCCGCAAGAATGGTCAGGCCGGCGCTCGGACCGTCCTTGGGTGTGGCACCCGCGGGCACATGGATGTGAATGTCGTGCTTGTCGAAATCGCTAAGATCGAGCTTGAGCGCTCCTGCCTGGCTGCGCAGGAAGCTTAGAGCAGCCTGCGCGCTTTCCTTCATGATGTCGCCGAGCGAACCTGTCAGAAGCAGGTTGCCCTTGCCGGGCATGCGGGTGGCCTCAATAAAAAGAATTTCCCCGCCGACGGGCGTCCAGGCCACCCCAACTTCGGTGCCCCATTCGGTGATTTTCTCGCAAAGGTCATGCTGGAACCTGGTCGGGCCCAGAAAATCCTCAAGCACCTTCGGCTTGATGGAGATCGGGCGCGACTGGCGCTTGGAAACAATTTTGCGCGCGGCCTTTCGGATCAGTGCGGCAATTTCGCGCTCCAACTGCCGCACGCCGGCCTCGCCGGTGTAATCCTGGATGAGTTTGAGCAACGCGGTTTCGGAGAACCTGACCAGTTTTCGTTTGACGCCGTGTTCTTCAAGTTGGCGCGGAATAAGGTGCCGCTGGGCAATCTGAAGTTTTTCCGCCTCGGTGTAACTGGGCAGCTCAATGACTTCCAAGCGGTCCCGCAGCGCGGGATGAACCGGGTCCAGCCAGTTGGCCGTGGTAATAAAAAGCACCCGCGACAGGTCAAAGGGCAAATCGAGATAGTTGTCGGTAAATGAGCTGTTCTGCGCGGGATCAAGCACCTCCAGCAGCGCCGCCGCCGGGTCGCCCCGGAAGTCCGAGCCAACCTTGTCCAGTTCATCCAGCAATATGACCGGGTTGCAGCTCTCGACCCGGCGCAATGCCTGGACAATGCGACCGGGCATGGCGCCGACATAGGTGCGGCGATGCCCGCGGATTTCCGCCTCGTCATGCATGCCACCCAGCGCGATGCGCGCGAACTTTCGGCCCAGCGCGTCGGCAACGCTTTTTCCAAGCGATGTTTTGCCCACGCCTGGCGGGCCGACCAGGCAAAGAATTGGCCCCTTGAGCTGCTGCTTAAGTTTGATGACGGAAAGAAATTCCAACAAGCGCTCCTTGACCTTGAACAAACCGTAATGCTGCTCGTCGAGAATTTGCGAAGCGGCGTCCAAGTCCAGCTTGTCCTCGGTGGATTCGTGCCAAGGCAGGTTGATCAGCCAATCGAGATAATTGCGCGTTAACGCGTATTCGCCAGCGGCGGGAGGCATCTGCTGAAGTCGGTCCAGTTCTTTAAGGGCGACCTTCTCCGCCTCCTCGGGCAGTTGTTTGGTTTCTATCTGCTCGCGCAACTCGGCGGCCTCGGCCGCGAAGGGATCCGCGTCGCCCAATTACCGATGGATGGCGCGCATCTGCTCGCGCAGGAAGAAGTCCCGTTGGCTTTTGGACATGGCGGTGACCACCTCGTTCTGAATCTTGGTGCCCAGAGTAAGCACCTCCAGTTCGCGGTTGAGCAGAGGCAAGAGCCGGGTAAGGCGGTCCTTGACCGAAACAATTTCCAGAAGGTTTTGGCGCTCCTGAAGGCTTAGGTTCAGGTTGGCAGCGATCAAATCGCTCAGGCGCCCCGGCTCCTCAACATTGATGGCGGCGATTTTCACCTGCTCGGACAGCGTGGGGGACAGCTTGGTCACATCCAGGAACAACCGCTCGGCGTTGCGGCTCAACGCGGTCAGCTCCACGGAATTGTCGGTCACATCCTTGAGCCATTGCACCTTGGCCAGCAGATAAGGCGTTTCGGCGGTGAATTCTTTGATGCGAAAGCGCCGCAGTCCCTCGACCATAACCCGGACGGTTCCGTCGGGAAATTTCAACATCTTAAGCACCCGTCCCGCGCAACCGTGGGAATGAAGTTCCTCGGGCGTGGGATTTTCCGCCTCGGGATTGCGTTGAAGCACCAGCCCCACAAACCGGTTTCCAGCCACCACATCGTCAATGAGCCGGATGCTTTGGGCGCTATCCACCAGCAGCGGCACGGCCATGCCGGGGAACACCACAATGTCTGAAAGGCCCAAAATCGGGAGAGTATCAGGCAAAGCCTTGCCTTGCGCTTTCGTCGCAGACCCCTCGGGCAGGTCGGAGGTGCGCAGGATGTTGATGATTTCAGTGTCGGGTGCTGTCAACATGGCCTTTACCCATTAGATGCCCCGCGCCAGCCAAAAGTTCAGAGAAATTTCCCTTAACTTAAGTCAGGCCGTCCATCGAAACTGTCAACGCCCGGCCAGCCCGGTTGACAATTTCTTCTGAACAGCATGAGCCACCGCAGGAACATCAATCCGCAGAAAACCATTCTGATATGACGCTCGCGCCTGCCCTGGATCATACCCCTCGGGCACATCAATCACGCTTTCAAAGGAACCGTAATGAATCTCCATGACCAAGAACTTGCACTTCGGTCCACGGCTGCCATCAGGACGCTGACCGCTGATGCGCAGCCGGTTGCCCTCAATCGTCAATTCCAAATCCTCCCGGCGCATACCTGCCAGTTCAACTTTGATGACCAACCCGTCGTCGGTCACATACACATCAGTGTTCGGGGCCCAATGGGCGTCGGTATCCTTGTTGTGAGTCATCTGAGCGCGCTTGGTAAGGTGGAGTGACGAGTTGATCTTGCACATGGCTCAGTGGTCTTTCTTTAACGGGGCGCGCTTCATGGGGCAAGGCTCATTTGGGTTTAACTGAAACTTGCGGTGCCATTCCCTTGCGACCGTGGACAATGATCGACTGCCTTGTTGAAGCGGCACTCGCTCCAACGCACGTGCCGCACGGCAAGCCGCGTTTTGCGCCCAACCGCCGGGGCCGGAACTGCGCCCATAACAAACCCGCCGCAGCCGCAGCCACGATGCTCAGGGCCATGATTTCCTGCCAATCCATGGCAGTAAAATACCGCTTTTCCCTTGAGGCGCAACTGCCCAGAAGCGCCTCGGCTCTTCACCGATGCCACCAGTCAAATAAACCGCCACTGGAAAACCATTTTTTTCTTTTCCCCTTCAAGGTCGCCGGGTCAAATCCTGCCATGTCAGAAATCTTCCGGCACACGCGCCGCGTCACCTACGCCGACTGCACCGTCGGCAACCACGTATACTACGCCCGATACCTCGATCTGCTGGAGGAAGCGCGCGGCGAGTTCTTCCGCCACGCGGGCATGACGCTGCTGGCATTGCAGGAGCAGGACACCATTTTCCCGGTCGTGGAAGTTCAGTTGAAATACAAGGCGCCCGCCCGCTATGACGATGTTCTGGCCATCGAGGTTTGGCTGACGGAGTTGGGAAAAATCCGCGTCCATTTCGGCTCCCGCATTCTCAACCAGCAGGGCGTTATTTTGCTGGAAGGCGAAACCCGCCATGTCTGCACCTCGTTACACGAAAAGCCCAAACGCGTCCCTGAAGCGCTGGCGGAGCGTCTCAAACCGTTTCTTCGCTTGGCCGAGTAGGCACAAAGAACGGTTTTATTTTTTCATAAAGTCATATTTTTTTCGGATTTCACAGGCCAGCGGCAGCCTACCGGGTGAACTTTGAACCAGCGGCGTTCCGATTTTGAACTGTTGCGAGCCTTTGCCCGGGAAGGAAACCAGACCGCCTTTGCCGACCTGGTGCGGCGGCACATCGACCTCGTTTACGGCACGGTTGTCCGGAAACTGGACGATGCCGGGGCGGCCCAGGAGGTTTCTCAAAACGTCTTCACTGCGCTGGCGCGCAAGGCCTGGCAGTTCGCGCCGGACGATTCGCTTCCCGCCTGGCTGCATCGCTCCGCGCTTCTGGAGTCCAAAGCCTGGCTGCGCGGCGAACTGCGCCGACGACGACGCGAGGAAACCGCCGCCCAACTCGGCACTACCATGAATGCTTCCGACGAACAAACCGCCCTGCGCGCCATCGCGCCGCTTCTGGATGACGCTCTCTTGGAGTTGCGGGAAAAGGACCGCGCCGCCCTGCTGTTGCGCTTTTACGAAGGGCGCTCCCTGCGCGAAGTCGGCGCCGCTCTGGGCGTCAGCGAGGACACCGCGCAAAAGCGGGTCGCATCGGCCATTGAAAAGCTGACGCAATTTTTCCAGCGACGCGGCTTCCGCACCGCGACCAGCGCCGTGGCGGTTGCCGCCCTGAAAAATCTGGCCGTGTCCGCCTCGGCGGCGACTACCAGCGCCGTCGTGAAATCCGCGCTTGCGGCCGTTCCAGCCGTTTCTGGATTGGGCGCTCTGGCCTCGCATCTTGCAGGCATGACCAAAATGAAAACCGCTGTTTTGTGCATGGCGCTTGCGGCTGTTCCAGTAGCTTGGAAGTGGACAGAAAAGCGAGCGGCTGAAAACGATTTAGCGCAGGTGCAGGCTGGACTCGCCGCCGCGACATCCGAGGAAGATCGGTTACAGGCGGAGCTGGAGCGTTTACTGGCGTCGAATCAGCGTTTGGAAGCCGAGCGACTTCAAATGGCGGCTTCCAAGGAACAAAACGAACAAGCGCGCGCAAAAGTGGATGCCTGGAAAAACCGTTTGCGCAGTTTGCTTTCTGCCGATGACTACCGCTGGCCCGATGATTTGCCCTTTGTGCGGATTCCGCAAGCGGCCCTTGAGGATCTTGAAGTCAACATGCCGGTGACTCCCCCGGGGAACATCAGCGTTCCCGCGCGGGAGATGCTTGGATTGACGGTCAAGGAGCGGGAATCGCTGGAAGGTGATCTAAATGACTATTTTACCGGCCTGGATCGAATGATTGACTCTCAGATTTACGAAACCAACCGGTGGAGTCGTGGCTGGAAACCGCAAAACGTCACGAACATCGTTTTCGTGGTTCCGGGCTTGGGCGAGGAAGCGAAACACGCCTCCGACAACTTACTCTCTGCGGCGAAAAGCATTCTTGGTCCGGAACGCTGGCCCATGGTCGAGTCCGACACAAAGGCGTACGGCAGCCATACTTTGCGCAGGGTGCTCGCCCTGGATGCCAATCAAGAAACACAGACATTCATGGTTTATCTCTACAGTAATGCACATGGTCTTTCATGGGCAATGTATTATGGCACAGAACGGTATTCCATGGGCAACCCAGGATCGCCGTTGGCGTATTTTCTGCCGGAAGCCGACCCGGAACTGGCAGAATGGGCCTACAACAATCTCGATTCCGATGCGTTTCCGGTCGCCGTGAGGCAACGTATTCGCACGTGGCTGGAACAACAGGCTCGGGCACGCCTGACTCCGGAGGAACAACGATGAGAAAACTTTTTCTTGCCCTGCTGATTCTCGGAAGCGGCGCGGCCCTGTTCGTAAACATCAAGAATGCGAATGCGCACCTTCGACAGCAAATAGCGGCTGCCAACGAAATCTTGGAGGAACGCACCGTAGCGGTGGAACAGCTTAGATCCCAACAGGCAGAACTGAACCGGCAGGTGCGCGACTTGAAACGCGAGCTCGGGCGGCAGTCTCATCCCAGCGTGGATGCGGATCGGCTCG
>CALJZV010000304.1 GCA_937983475.1 uncultured Verrucomicrobiales bacterium | reverse complement strand
GCCTGCAATCCCGGCAAATTGCGAAATGGAGATAATGGCGCTGGCTTTGGTCAGGCTGTAACCTTTGGCCTCCGTCAGAAACACAACGCCCCAGGATTCAAACGCGTACCGCGTGATGTAACAGGCTGCCGAGGAAAGTCCCAGAACCCAAACCGCCGGACGCAACACAACGCCAAGCTGCGCCTTGAAAACCGGTTTGTCCTTGGCTTTGTGTTCTTCGTGGGTTTGTTCCCCTTTGTAAACCGCAATGGGCGGCAGGCCGTACACTTGTGGCCGGTCGTACATGAACAGGTAAAGAAAGACAGCGGCGCTGATTCCCAAAAGTCCTGGCGCGAAGAAACCCATCTGCCAACCGAAAGAACTGACGATGTAAGCGGTAATGATGTAGGTCAGCCCCGTGCCGATGTTATGCGCGGAAAACCAGACGCCGTAGAGCGTTCCCCGTTCTTTATTCGAAAACCATTGGTTCAAGGAAACAATGCACGGCGCCGCGCCAAACGTCTGGAACCATCCGCACAATCCCCAGAGAACCGCGAACAGATAAAAGCTCGTGCAGAAACCCATGCAGACCAGAATTGTGGCGGAGCCCAGCAGGCCCAACGCGAGGAAGCGTTTGATGTTCAATCGGTCGGCCAGAAATCCGTTCACACACTTCCCGATCATGTAAGTGAGGAAGAAGACCGAACCGATCGCGCCAATCTGCATCGGATCGAAAACGCCCGCCTCCAGCAGCGGCTTTTTCACCACTGCGAATCCCTGGCGGATAACGTAATACATCGCGTAGCCCAGCGTGATGGAGAGAAAAACCGACAACCGCTTCTTTTGGTATAGTCGCTTGACCTCGGTCTCATTCGACAGGGGCGGTGCATCGGGGCCAGTCAGAAAAAGGCTGACCGCCTGGTGAACAAATGAGCGTTTTGGAGCAACGGGCGACGCCCCGGAGCCTCCGGCGGTCGATGAGTTGTCCTTTGTAGTGGGCGGATATTGCTGGCTCATTGTAAAGAGGATTACATTGTGTTTTTGGAGCTGCGGTTAATCAACCCTGGAGTGGCCGAGTTTTTGTATCGATTCCATTCCGATGCTTGCTCCGCGTCACCCCACCCCAGCAAATCCGCCATCCAGTTGACCACCTGTGCGGCGCGGTGTTCCGCGTCGCGATGAAAATAGTGCCAACTGGTGCGGCGCACCATGATGTCGTCCACGTGGGCGGCCCATTCATTGCGACAAAAGTGTTCCACGGCGGCGCGGCAAAACTCCGGAGGCGTGATGCCGCTGAACCCGGCTGTTTCACTTTCTGGCAACAACGGCTCCTGTGCGGTGCGGCAGGGCTCGGCCTGAACCTTTAATTCACTGACTATCCGGTCCACAGTCTGTTCGGCCATCAACCGGTAAGTGGTCAGCTTGCCGCCCGCCACATCCCACCAGCGAGGCTCGGGGCTGGTGATTTCATGCGCCCGGGAGATGTCCGACGGCTTGCCGCTCGGGTCGGCCACCAACGGGCGCAACCCGGCCCAGGTGCTGATGACATCCTGCGGTGTCAGGTTTGCCTTGGGAAAGTGCGTGTTGACGATTTTCAGCACGTACTGAATGTCGCTGGCATCGGCGAAAACCCTTTCGAGGGAGCCGGAATAATCGGTGTCGGTCGTGCCCAGGATGGTGCGGTCACCCCAAGGAATGGCAAACAGGATGCGCTTGCCTTCGGTCATCACGACCGCGTCAGGCACGGGAACCTTGGCACGCTCGACCACGCAATGAATGCCCTTGGTCAGCCGCAGCTTGACCTGGCTGTGCGGCAGTCCATCGGCCCACGGGCCGGTGGCATTGACCACGGCGCGGGCACGAATGGTCCATGCGCTGTTTTCGGTGGCTTTGTTGAGAAGCATGTTCTCAACGTCGCAGTGCCAGAGATTCTCGATGAAGCGGGCGTTCTTGAACCGGGCATAATTGACCAGAAGCGCGCCGCGTTTGGCCGCCGCGCGCAGGGTGTCGTTCACCAGGCGCGCGTCATTGGTGAAGCCGTCGTAATACCGGACCGCGCCGTTTAATCTCGACGGGTTCAGCCCGGGAATTATTTCAAGAACCCGCGCGGGGCTCAGCCAGCTTGAGCGCCCGAGATTTTTTCCGCCGCAGAGCAGGTCATAGATTTTGACGCCGATTTTCAACTGCCACAGCTTCCACTCGTTGTTGCCCGTGTAGGTGGGAAACACAAACGCCAGCGGATCGGCCAGGTGGGGCGCGATCTGGTGAATGATTTTCTTCTCAACGCTGGCCTCGTGCACCAGCCCGATTCGGCCCTGGGCGAGATAACGCAACCCGCCGTGCAGCAACCGGCTCGATCGACTGCTCGTGCCGAAAGCGAAATCGTTTTGCTCAACCAACCCGACGCGCAATCCGCGCATCGCCGCATCGCGCGCCACTCCGGAGCCGACGATGCCCCCGCCGATCACCAGCACGTCGAGCGGTTCGCCCGACAGCGAATCGATGACATCATAACGCCGCATCACGGTGGTTTTCATTTTCTCCAAAGTTATTGAACAAGCGCGGAAGGGTTTGCCTCTTTGGCGCGGCACAGCAGATCACCAAATTCCTTGAGGCTGGGCAGAATGTAATCCGGCGCCGGTGTATAATTTTCCGCCTCGTCCCGCGTGGTTTCGCCGGTGAGCACCAGCACGCCTTTTGCTCCGGCGCGCCGGGCCATTTCCATGTCGGTGTAAGTGCGGTCGCCGACCATGGCCATCTCTTCTGGACGCAACCCATGCCGCTGCAAAATGCCATTCAGCATCGTCGGGTCGGGTTTGCCCAGCACTTTGTCCGGAGGCCGTCCGGCAGCTTGCTCAAGACAGGCGCAAATGGCGCCGCAATCCACCAGCACCGTCGGTTGGTCGGTGGGACAGACCCGGTCCGGGTTGGTGGCGATAAACGGCTTGCCCTGCTTGATCCACCACGAGGCGCGACACAGGCGCGAGTAGGTCAATGTCAGGTCAAACGCGACGACCACGGCGTCGGGTTCGTCGCTTGGCGAATCTTCGGTAAATTGAAAGCCCGCTTTGCCGAATTCGCGGCACATGCTGGGCGTGCCGAGCACAAACAATCTCTTGGCTCCCGGATATTGCTGTTGCAGGTGTTCGATCGTGGCCTGGGCTGTGGTGTAAAGCTGATCCGCTTCCGCTTCGATGCCGAACTTCCGAAGGTGTGCTAGGTAATCGTCATGGCTTTTGGACGGGTTGTTGGTGAGAAAGGTGTAGCTGATGCCCAGGTCGTCCAGTTGCGCCAGAAATGGGTGGGTGAAGTCAAACAGGGTGCCGCCCTTGTAAATGGTGCCGTCCATGTCGAGCGCGACGTGCCGGATATGGGCCAAAGGATTTTTCACGTTGTGGGTTGGCGGGTTGTAGCGTTAACGAACTAAGTTAAACCTGAGCCCCGAAGGTAAGTCAAAAAAGAAAAAGCATCGGGACGACGCCTTTCTCGTGCACCGGTGGCGGGACTGGTCAACGGGCTGAACATTTTTGAACTGTTCAACGTCAGAAAAAACAGCTAATTCAAACCGCAATCATATGAAAAACCTGTTGACTATTGCCCTCGCTTCCAGTGTTTCGTTGGCTGTCCTGTCGGCCACGGCTGCCGAAAAGGTGGATACCAGCAAGCTGCCCCCGGCGGCGGACAAGAAGGACGTCAGCTTTGAAAAGGACATCAAGCCGCTTTTGGAAGCGTCCTGCCTTAAATGCCATGGCCCGGAGAAGCCCAAGGCCAAATATCGCGTGGATTCCCGCGAGGCCTTTGTCAAGGGTGGCGACAGCGAGGAGGCGGCGGTGGTTCCCGGCAAAAGCGCAGACAGCCCGGTGGTGCATATGGTGTCAGACCTGATCGAGGAAATGGAAATGCCACCCGTGGACAAGCGCGACAATTATCCGGCATTCACCAAGGAGCAAATCGGACTGCTCCGCGCCTGGATTGATCAGGGCGCCAAGTAGTTTTTATTTTCCCAAAAGGAAATTCAGGAAGCGCGGTTTCAGGAAGAGGCCGCGCTTTTAATTTTCCAAGGCCTTGGGCGGATTGAGAATGATGGAGGCGATGACGGCTTGGCGCGCAGTCCGGGGGTTTCCGAACAGGGAAACGACTTGGGTGACTTCCGGGGACCGGGTGGAAACCCGCCTTTCAGCGGACGTCATCTCCACCGGTTGATGCATCACATTGGCCAGTCTCTCGGCAACGCGGTCATCCAGCAGTTCAGAGCGCTCGAAGATGGCTGCCGATTCCTTGAATTGGGACAATTGAGGCTGGTGTGAGAGCGTCTCGACGGTGGTGTGCGAAAAGGGCCGCAACACGGTGCGCTGGTGGCACGCCGGGCAATAAATGGTCTCCTCCAGCATGTTGGAGGGGAATTCAATATGCACCCCGCAATGATTGCAGTGCCCTTTGTACATCTTGGGCTGCCCGAAGTCCTTGGTCGCGGCCATGGAGGGGCGCGACTGAGGCACCGGGGGCGGCGCGGAGGGAAGGGGAGGCGGCGTGAATTCTCGGACGATGGGCGGCGGTGGCGGGGGACGCTGGGGCTTTGCGGGCGTCTCTTCTTCGAGCAATCGGCGCAGTTCTTCCTCCCAATCGGAGGCTTTTTTCCGGGGCTGGGTTGGCGTGGCCGGTTTTTCCACGTCGCTCCAGTCGGTTTCTCCTTCCTGTCGTTTTTTTAGGTAATTGAACAGAGCCGAAGCCGCCATCAACAGCAGCACGACAAAGAACTCCAACCCGGACGCTGCCAGGAGCGGTTCAATTTGTCCTGAAGTGCTGAAGAGCATTTTTAATTTTTGCAAAGCTTGAGAACGGCCGGGCGGACTCCGGCCGTTTCGAAAGCCTGCTTTTAATTAGTTGCCGGTCGGTGGTTTCTTGGTCGAGTCCGTTCCTGAACCGCCGATGCTTTCGCGCATGCCGGTGTCGGCCTGGATGTTTCTCATCTTATAATAATCCATCACGCCAAGATTGCCGGAGCGAAGTGCCTCGGCCATCGCCATGGGAATCTGCGCCTCGGCTTCAATGACTTTGGCGCGCATTTCCTGGGAGCGGGCCAACATTTCCTGCTCCAGGGCGACGGCGGCGGCGCGCCGGACTTCGGCTTGCGCCTGCGCGATGAGCTTATTGGCCTCGGCCTGTTCGGCCTGCAACTTGGCGCCGACGTTTTCCCCGACGTCCAGGTCGGCAATATCAATGGAAAGAATTTCAAATGCCGTGCCCGAATCGAGGCCCTTTTCGAGCACTGTTTTGCTGATGCGGTCGGGGTTTTCCAGAACGTCCTTGTAGCTTTGCGACGAGCCGATTGTGGTAACGATGCCTTCGCCGACGCGGGCCACGATGGTTTCCTCGGTCGCGCCGCCGACAAACCGGTCGAGGTTGGTGCGGACAGTGACGCGGGCGCGGGCCTTGATGACAATGCCGTCCTTGGCCACGGCATCGATGGTGCCCTTGCCCGACGCGGGGTTGGGGCAGTCAATGACCTTGGGGTTGACCGAGGTGCGCACCGCCTCGATGACGGTTTTGCCGGTGCCTTTGGTGGCCAGGTCAATGGCGCAGGCGCGGTCAAAATCGAGGTGGATGCCGGCCTTTTGCGCGTTGATGAGCGCTTGGACGACCATTTCGACGTTGCCGCCTGCCAGATAGTGGGTGGAAAGGTCGTCCACCGAAACGGGGCGTTGGTAGCCTTGCTCGTCGGCCACCTGGATGCCGGATTTCACGGCGGTGATGCGCGCATCCACGATGTGGCCCACCGGGATGCTCCGCAATCGCAGGGCGATCAGTTCGCTGAACTTGACCTTCGCGCCGGAGGTCAGGGCGCGAACCCAGATCAGGCCGAAGTTAAAGAAGATAATCGCGAAAACAAACGCGATCAGGCCAATGACGGCATAAATGATGTAGGTGAATGGCAGGGCTGCCAGTTGAACGAATGAGGTTTCCATAGGTTTCCTTTTTTCAGTTAGTTAAAAATCAAGCGGCTCGAACGACAACGCGCAGGCCTTCGATTTGCACCACCTTTATGGAGGTGCCTTTGGCAATCATTCCGCCCTCGCTGACCACATCCACGCGCTTTCCATTGATGACAGCGGTGCCTGCCGGGCGCAAATCGGTGTGAGCGGTGCCCGTTTGGTTGAGCAATTCGGGCTTGTCCGCCCGGACGGTGCCGATGGCTCCTTGTGAAATGAATGGGCGGGCCACGCGACTTTCGGGAAAAAACCGCAGCCAGATCATCGTGCCGACAACCAAACCGGCCATGACGCCGAAGAGCACCATGTTTCCGGTCTTCAGCCCGAACTTCATGTAGGAGAGCACGACGCCGGCGATCAGGCAGCACACGCCCAGGATGCCCGCGATGAGCCCTGGAAGAATGGTTTCCAGCAGCAGCAGGACCGCTCCGATCACCAACAGGGTGACAATCAGCGCCATGGCGCGATATTAGAACACAGTTGCCGTCCGGCAAGTGGAATCGGCCCATAAATCCATGCCGGCCAATAGGCTGCACTTCGGAAGCCCTTTGGGGGTTCGATTGGAAGTTGGTTATAGAAAGGAAGATTTTGTACGAATAAAATGTACAAATTCA
>CALJZV010000303.1 GCA_937983475.1 uncultured Verrucomicrobiales bacterium | reverse complement strand
CAAGTGGAAAACCAGCCTGGAATGCGTCGAAACCCACGGCTATCGCGCCGCGCATCTGTTGGTGGACGGCTATTATCCCGGCAAGGAAATCCGGACCGCCGAAACCAGCGCCGCCACGTCCTTCATCGCCGCCATTCCCAAGGTGCGCGACTGGATGAAAGCCAAGCAGCGCGAGTGCATTCAATTCGGCAACCTGGTCATGGAAGGCCGCGACATCGGCACCAATGTGTTCCCGGAGACCGACTTCAAGTTCTACCTCGACGCGTGCATCCATGAACGCTCCAAGCGCCGCGCCGCCGAGGGGGTCCAGGAAAACCTTGCCGCGCGCGACCAGCGCGACAGCCAGCGCGCCGCCGCGCCGCTCATGATTGCCCTGGGGGCGATGGTCATCAACAACTCCGGCCAGACGCCCGAGGAAACCAGCGGCATCATCATCAATGAAGTAAAAAGGCGCCTGGCGGACCGCGCCGCCCACATGCAGTCGCGATGAGTCCGGTGGATTCCACAATTCCCAATCCGTCCGCGCCCCCCAAAATGGGCTTCAGCTATCTCATCGGCTGGTCGCTGTTCCGGGCCATGTTCAAGCTCTATTTCCGGTGGCGCATTTACTCACCGGAGAATGTGCCGCTTTCAGGCCCGGTGATTCTGGCCTCCAACCATGCCAGCTTTCTCGACCCGCCCCTGGTCGGCTCAGGCCTGCCACGGCCCATCAATTATCTGGCGCGCGAAACGCTCTTTCGCTTTCCCGGCATCGGAGCGCTCCTGCGCAGTTGGAATGCTGTTCCCGTGGATCGCGAAGGCGGCAGTCCCTCCGGCCTGCGCAACATTCTCGACCGCCTTCAGAAAGGCGGCGGCATCATCCTGTTTCCCGAAGGCACCCGCACCCGCGACGGCCAGTTGCAACCGGCGCGCAGTGGGGTGGGCCTGACTGTAATCAAGTCCAATGCGCCCGTGGTGCCGGTCCGGGTCTTCGGCACGTTCGAAGCCTACGGGCGTCACATGACAATGCCTTTACCACGGCAAGTGGCCGTTAAATATGGCACACCGATGATGTTCGAAGCCTTGCGTGAGGAGGCGAAGACCTGTTCCAAGCCGCGTTTGAAGGAAATATACCAGGAAGTCGCCGACCAGATCATGGCTGAGATAGCCAGGCTGGAACCTCCGGCCAATTAAAACCCAATTCAGCCTGAATCACGTCGTGCCGGTGAAGCCAGGATTATTCAAACCAGGAAGCTCTCCGGGGCCACAAGCGGATTGTTCCGCCGGAGCAACGACGCGAGCCAGCATGGACTTATAGATATGCGATAGCGGTGGGTTTGTGGCGAAAGCGAGGTCTCGACCTGTCGCCAGAGTGCCGCCACCCCGCCCGGCAAGCACGATGGGAAGATTGCGGGGATTATGCTGGTTGCCGTCGCGCATGCCGGCCCCAAACAGAATCATGGAATGATCCAGCAACGTGCCTTCGCCTTCCCGGATGGCCTTCATTTTCTCCAGCATGTAGGCGTATTGCGCCAGGTGCCAGACGTTGATGCGGGTGTATTGCTCAAGGTTTTCAGCCTTGTCCTCGTGATGAGAAAGTTGGTGATGGCCGCCGCTGACCCCATCAAGAAATGAAAAATTCCTCGGGCTCACCGCGTTCCCGAACATGAAGCTGCCGATGCGCGTGGAATCGCTCCAGAATGCCAGCACCATGAGGTCGAGCATCAATCGGACATGCTCGGTATGGTTGCCACGACGTTCGCTGACCTTGGCCGGGTCGGCATAATAATCCCGGATGCGGCCGCCCAGACGGTCGATTTCCTTTACGACCAACGGGTCGGCGTTGGCCTCCTCGGCCTTGCGGCGGGCCTCGAATTCAATTCTTCGCTCCACAGCGCGGACGGATTCCAAATATTCGTTGAGCTTGAGCTGGTCATTTTTGCCAAGCTTGCGCTGAAGGCGCTTGGCATCTTCCAGCGCCAAATCCAGAACGCTTCGGTTGAGCGTGCCTTGGGCGGCGCGGTCACGGGCGCTGGAGCGGAACAACCGGTCAAACGCCAGTTGCGGATTGATCTCCTTGGCCATCGGCGTGTTGGGCGTGTTCCAGGAAATATGTCCGCCGTAAAGAGTGGTGAACCCTACGTTGGTATCAACAAAAGTGTTGGTCGGTTCGATGCCCAGCTCCAATGAAGGTAAGGCGGTGAAATGGCCCACGCGTTGAGCGGCCATCTGGTCCATGGAAACCCCACCGCTGCAAATGTTGCTGCCGGTCGTGCGGGTAATGGTCGTGCCGGTAAGGAACCCGCCTGTCTTCACATAGTGGCCATCACCGGTGTTGGCCGCCGCGTTCCACAGTTCCGTGAGAACAAGGATGTCATCCTTGACGCCCGCCAACGGCTCCAGAATGCGCGACAGCTTGAAATCCCGGCCAGCGCCCTGAGGTGTCCAGGCGTGGGGATTGACCCCGTTGGGCATGTAAAGCACCGCCATGCGCACCGGAAACGAGGAGTGCGGCACCGCAGTACCGGCCAATGACTTCAGTGGCGCCATGGCCTCCAAAAATGGCAGGCCGATCATCGCTCCCACGCCTTTGAGCATGGTGCGGCGGGAAATATGCCAGGGTTTGGTGCTCATGGTTTTATTTCGTCGTCTGTTCCCCGCCGATATTGAAACGGATAACTGTTCGCAATCTCCAAAATCAGCGTTGAGATTCGATAATCATTTTCTGCAAGCGCTGAGGTAATTTTTTTGACGGTCGGGCGATCACAAAATTCAACCCCGCGTCCCAGCGCATAAGCCAGCATCCGCTCAGTCAAATTCCGCGCAAATGCCTCCCTGCGATTCAACAAAATTTTCTTCAACTCCGCCGGCCCGTCAAATTGCTCGCCCGTGTTCAACACTCCCAAAGCGTCCACCGGTTGTCCGCCAATTTGCGAGCGCCAGCGGCCAATGGCGTCGAAGTTTTCCAGCCCGAACCCGATGGGGTCCAGCCGCTGATGGCACGCGCCGCATTCGGCCTTGGCCCGGTGCGCTTCGAGCCGTTGCCGCAGGGTCAAGCCGTCCCGGGGCCGGTCATCATTGGGAAGGCTCGGCACCAGGGGCGGTGGCGGTGGCGGCGGGCTGCCCAAAATTTCCTCAAGCACCCACTTGCCGCGCAAAACCGGACTCGTGCGCTGGGGAAAGGAGGTCAGCGTCAGCACGCCCGCCATGCCCAAAACGCCGCCGCGATTGGCGTCGGCCAGTTGCACCCGTTGCATTCGGTCGCTGACCACGTTGGTGATGCCGTAATGCCGGGCCAACTCCTCGTTGACGAAGGTGAAGTCCGCGTCGATCAGATTCATCAGGCTGCGGTCCTCGCGCAGCAACGCGTAAAAGAACTCAACCGGCTCGGCCAGCATGGCCTGGCGAAGCGTCGGCGTGTAGGTGGGAAACAGCTTGGCGTCGGGATGAACGCTGGTTTCCAGTCTGCGCACCCCGAGCCATTGGGTGGTGAAATTCTCGGCCAATGCTCTGGCCTTTGGATCCGCCAGCATCCGGCGAACCTGGGCTTCGAGAACGGCCGGCTGACGCAGCCTCCTTTGGCTTGCCAGCCGGAACAATTCCTCATCGGGCATCGAAGACCAGAGAAAATAAGAAAGCCGGCTGGCCAGTTCGAAGTCGCTCACCGGATGAGGCCCCTCGCTGCGGTCCTCCTCCACGCGAAACAGGAAACTCGGCGAGACGAGAATCACCTTGTAAACGTGCTTCAACGCCTGTTCAGGAGCGTCACCCGCTTTTCGGCGCGCATCGTAGAGGGCCAGCAGGGATTCTGTGTCCTCGGCATGGACTGGTCTGCGAAAGGCGCGTTGGGCAAAGCGTTCCAAATTCTTCCGCGCCGCAGATCGTTCGCTGGTGAAGAACCCCGGGTGCGCGACAAAAAGATTTTCACGCGAGGCTTCCTCCAATACCGACTCGGCGGCCAGAATCCACTGTTCCAGAAGAACCGGAGGGACAAACAAAGTCTCGGCGTTGTTGTCAAATCCGCCTCCGCCGCCCGCATCCGCCGGGAAATTGTCCGCCGGACGGGAGGTGATCCCGAGCAAATCGCGAACCGTGTTGTTGTATTCAAGGCGATTGAGGCGGTGCAGGACCTTGGGGCCGGGATCCTTCTGGGCCTGGTCGAGCTTGTCCAAAGCCTGCTCGATCCATTTCACCGCCAGGTCGCGTTGCTCGAAGGTCGGCTGGGGCTTGCCCTCCGGGGGCATGAGCCGCTCATGCAACTGTTCGCGCACTTTGAGCCAGAGCGCGGGATTGCCTTGAACCGACGACTCATCCCGGAAATCGCTGAGCTGGATGCCGCCCTTGGGTTTTTCCGGGCCGTGGCATTTAAAACAAAACTCCTCCAGGACCGGCCCGATCTGGTTGTTGAGGGAATCACCCGCCGCGTCATGGCAAAGCAAGGCGGCGCAGGCGGATAAACAAATGATCCAGCGGCTGTTCACGGTATTGCTGACAGTGTGATCCAAAACCGCGCCGCCGCCAAGGGGCAGATGGTTTTTTGCTATTTTTAATGTAATGAAAAATGGAAGCGGCTGCGATTTTCACGCGGGCCACGAACTGAATCACCCCAGCTTGAGGAAGTTCTTCAGAATGTCCCGGCCGCTTTCGGTCAGGATGCTTTCGGGATGGAACTGCACGCCCCAGATGGGCAGCGAGGTGTGCTTGACGCCCATGATTTCGCCCTCATCGGTCTCGGCGGTGATCTGCAAGCAGTCGGGAATCGTGTCGCGCTGGATCACCAGCGAGTGGTAGCGCGTGGCGTTGAAAGGATTGGGCATGCCTTCGAACAGGTCCTTGCCGTCATGCCGGATGGGCGAGGTTTTGCCGTGCATCATCCGGTGATTGACCACCACGTCGCCGCCGAAGGTGTGCCCGATGCATTGATGGCCCAGGCAGACGCCCAACAGAGGCAGGCGCGGCCCGAAGGTGCGAATGATCTCATTGGACAGGCCCGCCTCGCGCGGCGAGCAGGGCCCGGGTGAAATCAGGATGCGCTCGGGTTTGAGCGATTCAATTTTCTCGAGGGTGATCTGGTCATTGCGGTGAACCTGAAGGTCCACGTTCATCTCGCCCAGGTATTGCACCAGGTTGTAGGTGAACGAGTCGTAGTTGTCTATGACCAGCAGCATAAGCGCGCCGTTACAAGTAATGCACAACGGGCCTTTAGAAAAGCAGGAAACTTGTCCTGAGATTGGCCGGGGTTGCCCGGCGCCGATCCGGTGACAAATATACATGGGGTTCAAGAGAGGCCACGATGCCAAAGCCATCCTTAGAGCCTGTCTGAAAATTCCGTGGGCGCCCTGTTTTCGAGGAAAAGGTTGGAGGGCAAGGCGTGACAAGGGAGCATAGCCGCAGTGCTCTGTGACCGAGGAACAACGCGGCCAGACGGCCTTTTCCTCGAAAACCCTCCGGGCGGCGGTTCTTTTGCCTGTGGCCTGCGTTGGCTCGGCCGTTACAGCCCGCTGCGGGATGCTCCGGCCTCCCCGCCTTGGCCACAGCCAAAATCCCTCGCCGCAGGACCTCGAGTAATTTTCAGACAGGCTCTTAAAAACCGCACCAACTGCGTTGACGAACCGGGTACT
>CALJZV010000302.1 GCA_937983475.1 uncultured Verrucomicrobiales bacterium | reverse complement strand
GGCAGTTATGTGCAGACCTTCAAGGCCGTCCAGGACTACGACCAGACCGTCTATCGCGACCCGTCGCCCTCGGAACTGCGCCTGAACCACTTCGCGGCCCTGGCCTTCAACGCCAAGGCGCTCATTGATTTCACCTACAACACCGGCGCGTCGTCGCTGTTCACCTCGCCCGGCGGCGACAGCAATCCCAAGCCATTGTTTGCCGATAAAACCGATGCTAACCTCCGCGCGCGCCATCTCGGCAAAGCCCTGGTTCTGCTCAAGCCCATCGAGGACACCAATTGGTTCACCACCAGCGTCATGTTCCTTCGAGGCAAGGATGCCGCCGGGACGCCCAACCCCATTCCGATTGGCTTCATTGCCGACCCGCAGGCGCCCAACAGCTACACCGATTGGGAATCCAACCGCAACGACCCCTATCTGCGCGGCTGGGTGGTCACCAATCTCGGCACCAAAAACAACGGGCAGGTCGGCGACGTCATTCTGGCCTGGTTCAAGCCCCTGGATGAAGCGTTCGATGGCCCCAATCACACCAACGAGATTTACATGATGGTCGTCAACGGGCTCACCGACCCGACCGGCACGGCAGCCGATTGTTTGCAGTAAATAAAACTCAACTTTCAGAATGTCAGCGCCGCCAGCAGCCTACTGCTGCTCGACCCGGCCACCGGCCAATGGCAGACCAACGCGTTGCCGGTCGTCAGCACGCGCCGTCAACTGGTGCTCAACCTCAACGGCGGCGATGCCGCGCTGTTCAAATTCAACACCGGCGCGCCCGTGGTCAGCCGCGTCCCCGCCCAGCCGGCCCAACTGACGCCCCAGCGCCAGACCAACAACGCGGCCATCTCCATCCAGGGAACCGTCGGCGCGCTCTATCGCGTGGAGTCCGCATCAGCGGTTGCGTCGCCAAACTGGACCGTCGCGACCAACCTGGTGCTGCCGGCCTCGCCGTTTCAATTCACCGAGAGCCTCAGCGAAGCCCAGCGCTACTACCGCGTCATTGGCGCGCCATAAACCCGCGATTCATGACGGGTCTTTTTATTTTTCTCAAACCAAGCGTGGGATGTAGCGTGTCGTCATGAGCCATCTGGATTCAACCACGCTGGAAGAGTTTCGCAAAAAACTGGAAGCCATGGCCGAAGAACTTCAGGCCGCCATTGACGCCAACGCGGATTCCACCGCGCCGGTCGAACTGGACAGCTCCATTGGGCGTCTTTCCCGGATGGACGCCATCCAGTCGCAGCAAATCGCCTTGGAGCTGAAGACCCGTCAGCAGCAGTCCCTTCTCCGGGTTCAGAACGCCATCAAGGCGATCCTCCGGGGCAAATACGGCCTCTGCCGCCGTTGCGGACAGCCCATTTCCCTGGAGCGCCTCGAGGCCGCACCCGACGCGGTCGTCTGCGTCAACTGCGCGGCCTGACACGTTTTCTTTCCAAGCTTCAAAAAAATTCCAAAAAAAATTCGCCATGAGGCCCGGAGAGAGAGACACTCCCCGCCCCATGGAATTGACGACCGTGCCAGACAACAACCCAAACCAGGTCCCCGAGGAGAACAAAGTGGGCGTTTCCGGCCGCCAAACACCCGAGTCACCCCGGCTTATCCAGGAGGTTGCCGGCCATCCTGATTTCCCCAACAACGTGCTGGGCACCTACATTGACATTGGCGGCTACGCCGGAGTGGCAATCGAGATTGTCGGAAAATCCCTCAAGGTGCGCTCGATGGATGGACCCACCCGGGGATTCAATGTTCACGTGCTTCGCAGGCTTTATGGCCCGGCCCTGCCCGCTGAATCGGAGACGACCACGCCCCTTCAGGCATCCCGACCGGAATCACCCTCTCCCGACGATTCCGTTGAGGAAGCCGCCGAGGAAGCCGCCGAAGAGCCAGCGCCCAAAAAAGTCATTGAACCCGACTTCAATGCGCCCGTGACACCCATCGCAGAACTGGCCATGAACCCGGAATTTCCGCAAAACAGCCTGGGGCGCCACGTGGACATTGGCGGCTTCACCGGCGTCGTGGTCGGCATTGTCAGTCAATCGCTCAAGGTGCGCTCGCCCGAGGGGCGGACGCGCAGCTTCAATCATCACGTGCTGCGCAAACTGCACGCGCCGGCGACGGTAGTTCCGGTGATGAGCCTGCCTGCGGCTTCGGCGACCAGCGAGCCCGTGGAGACGTTGAAGCCGGAACCGGAAGCCCCGTCCGCCGAGCCGGTGATCGCCGAGCCGGATTTTTCCACGCCGGTCACACCGATGGCGGAATTGACTGCGGCGGCCGATTTCCCGCAATGCGCCTTTGGCCGGCACGTCGATGTCAATGGCTACCTGGGCGTGGTCGTGAAAATCATCAATCGCTCCCTGAAAATTAAAAACCAGGAAGGCCAGACCCGCAGTTACAACGCCGACCAGTTGCGCAAACTGTTTGGCAAATAAAACCGCCCTGGGTGTGATTTGGAAGCGGGTGATTTATTTTATCCGCAAATGAGTTTGCGCTGCCAAACCCCGCAACCGGTGCGACCTCCTCTCCCGGCCTTCGGCCACCCTCTCCTCCATAAAAATGGAGGAGAGGGCCGGGGAGAGGAGGCGCTCGAATCGTTGAGAGGACGAGTTGTATCGCCCGGAAATAAGCACACCCAATCGCCCTGCCGCAAATTCCAGCGGCTTGCCTCGAGGCGCAAAACCTGACAAGAAAATGGGGCTATGCCCTCCCCTCGCAAATCCGCACCGCCGGGTCGCCCTCCGAGCCGCAGCTCGGGGCCGCCCTGGCTGCTGGCGGGTTTGGTTTCGTTGCTGACGCTGGTGGTGTTCTGGACCGCGCGCGAGAATGAATTCGTCCATTTCGACGACCCGATTTACGTCACTGAAAACCCGCACGTTCAAAAAGGCATCACGCCGGAGACCATTTCCTGGGCCTTCACCACCCGCTACGCCAATTTCTGGCATCCGCTGACGTGGCTTTCCCACGCGCTGGATTGCCAGTTGTTCGGGCTGAATCCCGCAGGCCACCACTTGAGCGCCGTTCTCTGGCACACAGCCAACGCGGCGCTGCTGTTCTGGGTTCTCTGGGCCATGACGGGCGCGCGGTGGCGAAGCGCGGTCGTGGCGGCGCTGTTTGCCCTGCACCCGCTGCACGTCGAATCGGTGGCGTGGGTTTCGGAACGGAAGGACCTGGTCAGCACCTTTTTCTGGCTGCTGACCATGCTGGCCTACACCAGATACGTGGAACTGACGCGCCCCGGAGCGGCGGCAAAACCACGACGAAAATGGTACGCGCTGGCGCTGGTGTTTTTCGTTCTGGGCATGATGGCCAAACCGATGCTGGTGACGCTGCCGTTTGTGCTGCTGCTGCTGGATGTTTGGCCTTATCGCCGCTGGCAGCCCGGCGTTGCTTCTGGCGAAATAAAAACGTCCACCGTGCCGTTCTCCCGGCTTGTCGTGGAGAAACTGCCTTATTTCGCCGTGGCCGCCATCGCGTCGTTCGTGGCGTTTTCCGCGCAGAAGGAAGGCGGCGCGCTGCCGTCCTTCGGCACCGTTCCCCTGGAAAGCCGCCTGGCCAACGCGCTGGTCAGCTACGCGCGTTATCTGGGCAAGACAGTTTTTCCCGTGGATTTGGCCGTGCCCTATCCCTTCCAGGCATGGAGCGGCGCAGAGATTGCAGGCGCAGCGGTTTTGCTGCTGGCCGTCTCGGTCGCCGCCGTGATGCTAACCCGCAAGGCGCCCTGGCTGGCAGTGGGATGGTTCTGGTATGTCGGGACGCTGGTGCCCGTCATTGGCCTGGTGCAGATCGGCGAGTTTTCCATGGCCGACCGCTACACGTATGTGCCGCTGATCGGCGTTTTTATTGCCGTGGCCTGGGGGCTTGAGCGCCTGACTTGCGACAAACCGACGCCGCGTAAAGCCTTGGCGCTGGTCGCGCTTTTCGCGCTCTTTGGCTGCGTGGTCCTGACGCGCCAGCAGATTCGTGTCTGGCGCAACACCGAAACGCTCTTCACCCACGCCATCCGGGTCACGCCGGAGAATTACCTCGCCCACTACAACCTGGGGCGAAACCTCATCGCGCGCGGCCGGGCCGAGGAAGCTCTCGTCCAGTTTGAGAGAGCGCTGCAAATCCGGCCCACCAACATTGACGCCTGCAACAACATCGCCGGAACCTACGCGGCCATGGGCAAGATGGACCGGGCATTGGAATATCTCAAAAAAGGCGCCGTGCTGGATCCCAACAACGCCGACATTCACTACAACCTCGGTTTCATTTTGCATAAACAGGGTCATATCGCCGATGCCATGCGCCATTACCGCGAAGCCATTCGGTTGCGTTCGGACTACATTTCTCCCCTGCGCAATCTGGCATGGATACTGGCCACGTCGGAGGAACCGGCCCTGCGCGACGGAGCCGAGGCGCTTCGTCTGGCCAAGCGGGCCTGCGAGTTGACCCGATTCGAGGATGTGCGCTGCCTGGACGCGCTGGACGCGGCCTACGCGGAGACGGGCGACTTTGCCAAGGCGATTTCCATTGCCCGCCAAATCCAGCAGACCGCCTCGCTCACCGGCAAACCCCAACTGGCCGCCTCCGCCGCCCAGCGGCTTTCAGTTTACCAATCCGGGCGTCCGTGGAGAGAGCGTTAAGATTGCTTCCATCATGAGCAAAGCCTTCACACGCGAGTCGGATGAACCGGAGGAACTGCCGGTGCTGCCGCCCGTTTCCGCGTCACTGCCGCCAGGCGTGAAAAACTACATCACGCCCGATGGGGCGCGGCGGTCACGGGAGGAACTGGACCGGCTGATTCAATCAGAGCGTCCGCGCCTGGCCGCAGAGGCAGAAACCAGTGGCGACCGGAGACAATTGCTCGCCCTGGATCAGCGCATTGCGCATCTGCACCAGGCGTTGCAATCGGCCGAGGTGGTGCCGCCGCCATCAAATCCGGAGGACAAGGCCCGGTTTGGCGCGACTGTGACCGTGCGGGACGAAACCGGTCAGTTGTCGCGCTACCGCATCGTGGGCGTGGACGAAGCCGACCCGGACCGGGATTGGGTGAGCTGGCGTTCGCCGATTGCCAAGGCGCTGCTCAACGCGCGGGTTGGGCAAAAAGTGCGACTGCGCGTTCCAGATGGCGAGAAGGTCTTGGAAATTCTCAGCGTTGGTTACGAGTAACCAGCAACTGGCAAACTCAAAATTAAACCCAGCGCCGGGGACTTCAATACTCTCTCATCCCTTGCAGTCGAATTATTGATGCTAAAAGGCCGCACAAATCCAGGACGAGTCCAAAGCCATCATTCCTCCCAACCCCAGGGCGGCTCCCGGGGTGGACTTTTTCATCACGCGATGAAACAGTGCCGTCATGAGTCAGGAATCTCATTTCACCGAGTTTGCGGAAAAAATGCGGCGTCACGGGGTCAGCGACGCCGCCGTCCGCGCCTTTGCCCACAGTTATTCGAGCCTCATCGCCGGGCATACCGGCCTCATTCCCGAAAGCGCCATCGAACCGGTCGCCACGCTGCCGCGCCTGGAGGACCTGGCCACCGATGAATCATCCGGCCCGGCGTTGCTGGAGCAAACCGTGCTGCTCAAGCTCAACGGTGGCCTGGGCACCGGCATGGGACTGGAAAAGGCCAAGTCGCTGCTTCCAATCAAGGATGGCCTCTGCTTCCTGGACTTCATCGCCCGCCAGATTCTTCATCTTCGCCAGCAGCACCGTTGCGCGCTGCGCTTTCTTTTGATGAACAGTTTCAGCACCAGCGCCGACACGCGCGAATTCATCAAAAAATATACCGATCTGGGCAACCCCGCGTCGTTGGAACTGATGCAGAACGCTGTTCCCAAAGTGGACGCCGCGACGCTGAGCCCGGCGGCCTGGCCCCAGAATCCCGAGCTGGAATGGTGCCCGCCCGGCCACGGCGACTTGTATCCGTCGCTGCTGGGCTCCGGATGGCTGGACCGGTTGCTGAATGACGGCGTGCGGTTCCTCTTCGTTTCCAACGCGGACAACCTCGGCGCCAGTTTGGACCTGCGGCTGCTCGGTTATTTTGCCAAAAGCAACGCGCCGTTTCTGATGGAAGTCTGCGAGCGCACCGCCTCCGACCGCAAGGGCGGCCACCTGGCCCGGCGCGGCAGCACGCTGATCCTGCGCGAATCGGCTCAATGTCCCGAGAGCGACGCCGACGCCTTTCAGGACATCCAGCGGCACCGGTTTTTCAACACCAACAACCTGTGGGTGCGCCTTGACGCCCTGAAACAATTGCTCGATCAGAACGGCGGCATTGTTCCACTGCCCATGATCAAGAACGCCAAGACGCTTGACCCGCGCGACAAACAATCACCCAAAGTATTCCAGTTGGAAACGGCCATGGGGGCCGCCATCGAGTGCTTTCACGGCGCGGCCGCCATCGTCGTGCCACGCTCGCGGTTTGCGCCGGTCAAGACAACCTCCGACCTGCTGGCGCTGCGCTCCGACGCCTACACCATCACGCCCGACTGGCGGCTGCAACTGGCCCCCGAATGCGACGGCGTTCCCCCCGCGACCGACCTCGACGCCGATCACTACAAACTGGTGGACCCGCCCGATGAGACACTAAACCGCGACGTTCCCTCCCCCCGGCGCTGCCAGAAACTCGCCGTGCGCGGCCGGGCGGCCGTCCAGGACGGCACGCGGTTTGCCGGCGAGGTCACGGTGAAGAATCCCTCCGCTCAAACGCGCCCGCTGCCTCCAGGAAATTATGAAAATGTTTCTCTCGATCTGGCCGCCTCATAAACTGCCGCCATGCTCAAGGTTTACGCCTACAAAAACTGCGACACCTGCCGCAAGGCGCTCCGTTGGCTGAAGGAACACGACATTGCCCATGACGTGGTGCCCATTCGCGAGCAGCCGCCGACCGAAACCGAGTTGCGCCAGATGCTCACCCTTAACGGCGGACAGCTTCGCAAACTGTTCAACACCTCCGGCCAGGATTACCGCGCGCTCAACCTCAAGGAGCGCCTGCCGAGCTTGAGCGCGGACGACGCCATCGCGCTGTTGAAGTCCAACGGCAATCTCGTCAAGCGCCCCTTCGCTCTGGACGGTCAGCGCGGCGCCACCGGATTCAGTGAGGAGGAGTGGCAGGTATTCCGTTGAGTTGTCAGGCTTAAGTTTCTCTCCGCCGCGTTTGCAGTTAAAATAAGGTTGTGAAACGGCTTTCGCCAAAAACTGCAAAAACCGCATCCCAAG
>CALJZV010000301.1 GCA_937983475.1 uncultured Verrucomicrobiales bacterium | reverse complement strand
GTTATGCTATGACACTTATGACTCCAGGCTAGTGGTGCTTGGGGTGCCGCTTACGAAAGACCTGGACGCGACACTCTTGAAAACTCCCGTGATTGGCCCGATTTACGAACTCTTTTTCCGCAAAGAAACCTACTATCGTCAGGACACGCGGTTGATGTATCTGACGACGGTGGACACTATCACAAAGGCGCTCGTTGATGAGGTAACAGCGGCCAAAGGAATCAAACTCGTGAAGCGATACGAACGCAGGCCGATCATGGGCGAATTGTATCAGGAGAAAACGAGCACTCCGGGCAGTGAGCCGACGTTTGAAAAAGCGGCGTAGCGTATGTCGCAGATCGAAGAAAAGCTCACGGATCAATTCTACGAGTGGGAAATTCGCGGGCGCGGCTGGCAGGTGTGGGATGCTCCGATTTCACCTGAGCCGCCGTTTCGTCCCTTCCATGGTCATTACGCTCTACCCGAAAACATTCCCGACGATGGCCGCAGGCCGACGCTTCTCAGTTCATTCGTCGGCAAATTGAGCAGGACGCTTGGCGGCGAAGAAGAAGCGCCTGAATTTCCGCAGGAAGAAGAATCCGAACCGGAATTGCTTCTCCGCAGCAATCTCGTGGAAATCCGCGCTTCCCTGCCGGCCACGCTCAACGTGTCCAAAGAATCCATCGAACAGGTTTTATTTAATCTTTCGTTTTGTCGGGAGCCGGTGAGCTTTGAACTCATTGCGTCGCACGATGCGATAATCACGCAGTTTACTGCAGCGGAGCAGGACGCCCGACGCTTGCAAGAGCAGCTTGAAGCATATTTTCCCGAAGGCGTATTCATGCCGCAGAGTTGTGTTTTGGAACAGAAGTGGCACACGACCGAAGGCGAAGAAACGCTCATTGTGGATTTCGGGTTGTCGCGGGAATTCATGGTTCCACTCGCGACCGCTCGCAATTTCAACATTGACCCGTTCATCGGAATTACCGGCGCACTCTCGAAACTTCAGGAAGGTGAACTCGCAGTTTTTCAAGTGATCTTCCAGCCGGTGCGCAACCCGTGGGGCGAAAGCATACTCCGATCCGTCACGGACAACACAGGCGGGGATTTTTTCGTCAATGCGCCGGAATTATCCAAGGAAGCAAAGAACAAGATTTCACGTCCCCTCTTTGCCGCGATTGTTCGCATCGCCATCAAAACCGAAACATACGACCGGTCGCTTGAAGTGGCGCGTTCTTTGGCTGGAGCGCTCACCGTGTTTTCCAATCCGAACGGCAATGAATTCATTCCGCTCGAAAATTCCGCATATCCACTGGCTGACCACGAGGAAGATGTTTTGCGCCGCCAGACCCGGCGCGTGGGGATGCTCCTCAACAGCGATGAACTGGTTTCGCTGGTTCACCTTCCGTCATCGTCTGTCCGCACTCCCAAACTGACGCGTGAAGCCCAAAAGACCAAGGCCGCGCCGAAAACCGTGTCACACCAGGGCGGCATCCATTTGGGCGAAAACACTCACGCTGGAAAAGTAAATCCAGTATGTCTCTCCCCTGAACACCCGCTCAGGCACAGCCACTCGATGGGTGCATCCGGCACCGGCAAAGCCACGTTCCTATTCGATCTCATCCGGCAGGACATTGAGAACGGCCAGGGCGTTGCCGTGTTTGACCCGCACGGCGATTTGATTGAACGCATTCTCGGTTGCATTCCACAGACTCGCATTGCCGATGTCGTTTTGGTTGACCCATCCGACGAGGAATTTTCCGTGGGGTTCAACATTCTTGCGGCCCATTCCGATCTTGAACGAAATCTTCTCGCATCCGACCTCGTTTCCATTTTCCAGCGCCTCGCAACTTCATGGGGTGACCAGATGAACGCAGTTCTAAATCAGGCATGCCTCGCGTTCTTGGAGAGCAGCAAAGGCGGAACTCTCGTTGAGCTTCGACGCTTTTTGATCGAACCAGAATTTCGGAATGAATTTCTGAAATCGGTTAACGATCCCGAGGTCATCTATTATTGGAAAAAGGCATTCCCTCTCCTTTCCGGCAACAAATCTGTCGGCCCGATTGTCACGCGGTTGGATACATTTCTTGGCCGCAAACCAATCCGCCACATGGTTTCGCAGAGGCAGAACAAGCTCGACATCGCGGAGATCATGAACAATGGGAAAATATTTTTGGCGAAACTGTCTCAGGGAAAGATTGGCAAAGAAAACGCATATTTGCTTGGCAGTTTCCTCGTGTCGAAGTTCCAGCAATCGGCAATGGCGCGGCAGGACATTGCGGAATCACATCGCCGTGACTTCTGGCTCTATGTGGATGAATTTCACAATTTCATCACGCCGAGCATGGCCGAAATTCTTTCCGGTGCCCGCAAGTATCGTGTTGGCTTGATTCTCGCCCACCAGGAGTTGCGGCAGATGCAGCGAGACTCGGAAGTCGCCAGTGCCGTGATTTCCAATTGCGCCACCCGTGTTTGCTTTCGCCTGGGTGACAGTGACGCCAAAGCTCTGGAAAGCGGCTTTTCATTCTTTGAATCCAAAGACATGCAAAACCTTGAGACCGGCGAAGCCATTTGCCGTGTCGAACGCTCCGATTTTGATTTCAACTTAACTGTCCCATTCCCACCGGAGATTTCCGAAAAAGAAGCCGTTGAAACACGGAAACAGGTCATCACTGCTTCAAGAGAGAAATACGCGGTGTTGCGGCGAGAGATCGAGGCGGAACAGCTTCGTGAAGTTCTGGAGGACGAGCCAAGGCCGAAGAAAGAGACGGCAGCGACCAAACCAGCATCAGAAAAGCCAATAGCTGCGCAGCCATCTACTGAGCCTGAAATGTCCGCGCCCGTTCAAGCGGTTCAACCGAGTGAATCGTTGCCGAAGGTTTCAGAAGTTCCGAAATCCGAGCCGTCGAAAGAAATGTTCGGAACGTCGGAAGCGAAAGCCGAACCAGTTCGCGAGGAACCGCCCAAACCACCGCCGCAGGACAAAGGAATCGGCGGCCATCAGCATAATCTCATTCGCGAGCGGATCGAACTTGTCGCCCGACAGCTTGGATACACCACATCCCGCGAAGACCCGACCGGAAAGGGCGGCAAGATTGATATTGTTCTGGAAAAAGCGCAACGGGCGATTGCCTGCGAAATCGCCATCACCACGACGATTGACCACGAAGTCGGAAACGTCGCCAAGTGCGTCAAAGGAGCGTTCAAATACATCGTGGTCATTTCGCCGAGCGCCGACCGGCTGGAGAAAATCAAAGCCGGAGTGAACGCATCATTGCGGCCAGAGGACACTGCCCGTGTCATCTATTTCCACCCCGACAACTTCATTTCATTTCTCCAGGAGCTTGCGCTTGCAGAGGCACAGGAAGCCGAGGCCGCGACTCCGAAACCAAAGCAATTTGGGAAATACAAAGTCAAAAGCAGTGTCGCCAATCTCACAGCAGAGGAAATCAAAGCACGTGAGGCAGCAGCCCTTGGAATGCTTGCCGACACAATGCGGAAGAAGAAATAAGTCATATCAGGTCTATCGAAAACTCCTGAACAGGATTATGTCTGATTGAGCGTTCGACGTGTTGTCTCCCATGGCAGTGAGTATTCCAAATGAACACGTCTGACATTTCTTGCATCATTGCCCAAATTGTCCGGTTGAGTTCCTATATTTACAAACAAGGCAGAAAGTCCAAAATGACCAGGTTGATTTGTTCTATTTAAGTTGAGGATAACTGACAGATCGTTGTTGTTGTTATCGAGGAAAGCGAAACCCACAACAATTGTTGCTGCATCTCCACGCCTAACAAATCTCTCCCTGAACCAGGTTGTTGGATCAAACAGATTGAAGGAAACTCTTTCACGAATCTCTCTAAACACCGTGATACCAGCATAATCCCGTCGAAATAACCCCACATCAACGTGGCTTAGTTGCACAAGGACTATGAATCGCGTTTTACCATCTGGACTCGTATGTGTTCTTTCGCTCATATAACTGTTTAGAAGCAGATGTCCGTGGCTATTCCAAAAAACCCGATAAATCAAGAGGTGTTTTCATCAAGAGGTGTTTTCAAAGCGATATCATGTGCTCCTTTTTGTTAATAGGTAGAGTGGTCCTTCTACTTTGAATGACGAGTAGGTCTCGATTATCCGAAGACGTAATTTGGTTAAACTTAGCTCTGGCCTCTCCTCTGCTGCTGAAACGGTTGCTCGGTGGACCCCGAGTTCTCTAGCAACCTCAGATTTGTTTTTTCCTGATTGCTCGCGAAATTTTTTCGCCAGAGCAGCCAGTTCTTTTTCGCTAAATAATTGTTGCCGCATGTTCATTGAAACCTTTGTTGCCTATTTTAGACAACATTATTATTGACTCCACGCTATCCATTGGCGTATGAACCAGTGTATGAAGGAACATAGTGTCTTAAACGGAGAATCCAAGCACGTTGGCATCTGGATTCGAGTATCCACCGAAGACCAGGCGCAAGGCGACAGCCGGGAACATCACCTTGAACGCTCCAGGGCATACTGCAGTGCACGCGGATGGGCCGTCAAAGCCGTGCCGGACCGTGCGGGACAAAGCGGCAAGGCGGTGATGCAGCACCCCGAAGCCAAGCGCATGATGAAAGACGTTCAGCGCGGCCACATCAAAGCGCTTGTGTTCTCCAAGCTTGCCCGTCTCTCACGCAATCTCCGCGAAGTGCAGGATTTCGGCGAATACTTTTCCAAATACGATGCCGACCTGATTTCCCTGAGCGAAGCCATTGACACCACCACAGCCGGAGGCCGCATGTTCTTCAATCTTTTAGGCGTATTCGCCCAATGGGAACGCGAGGAAATCGCCGAGCGCGTGAATGCGTCCGTTCTTACCCGTGCCAAGCTTGGCAAATCCATCAATGGCAGCGCCCCATATGGCTATCAGTGGAAAGACCGCAGGCTTGTTCAACAGCCCGAGGAAGCGCCAATTCGCCGCAAA
>CALJZV010000300.1 GCA_937983475.1 uncultured Verrucomicrobiales bacterium | reverse complement strand
AGGTGGTAGTGCCGCAAGGCGTGCAGGTTCAAGTCCTGCTATGCGCACCATTTTTAAATTTTCGGGAAGCATCTCAAAAGTCTCTCCACTGTTGAAATCCGCTTAAAGCTGGACCGTTTTCCAGCAAGCAAGAACGCGGCATATTCGAGAACGGCGCGGAGCCATTTAAAGTGGTGGTAGGTGCTGGATTCGAACCAGCGAAGGCGTAAGCCAGCAGATTTACAGTCTGCCCCCGTTGGCCACTTGGGTAACCTACCACAGCCGAAGGAAGTGCGATTTAGCCAAAGCCCGCCGTGCGTCTCAAGTTCAAAGTTCAATGACCCGTCACAAAAGTCCCTTGATCTGCCCGCCCCGGCAAGGTTCACAGGGCAATTTGCCAAAAGCGCTGAACAGCGACACCGGTCAACTGCGCTTCGCTGCAACGCGCTTGCGCCGTGTCGGCTTGAACAACTCCAGTTGCGGCTCCTTGAAGAAGTCGTAGTTCTTCAGAATGCGGATGATCTGGAGCAGGTCGGACTTCTGGTAGTTCCGGTTGGTCTCGGTCAGCTCAATCAGGTCCGCCAGCATCGTCCGGAACGGAATCACCGCGTCGATGCCCTTGGCGCGCAGCAGCTCAATGCTTTGCTTGCGCGCCTCGGCCGTGTGCGGCAGGGCGGGCACGACCAGGATTTTGGTCAGCGGCCGCTCGCCCTCAAATGTCCTGGCAGCCTGCTGAAAGACCTGTTGCTGCACGAACCGGAAAATCTCCGGGGCATGCGCCAGCACCGCCGGGCTGAACGTCTCGGTGTGCCAGCCCTTGACCACGACCACCGCGCGAGCGATCCCGCGCAGGTCGCGCGTCTCCACCACGAAGGGCAGCTCCGCGCCTTTCTCGTAGCCGGGATTGAGGACAAAAAAATCAATGTCGTCGTCCTCGCGGCGCGACGGCGCGACATACTTGCGCTGCTGCCGCACAAAAAACCCGTGCAGCTCGAAGAATTCCCGAACAATGGTTTCACTGACAGCGGACATGACTTTTAATTAACCAAGAACCTCGTGAATCAATCGTTCCGGCACCTTTTGGCCCCAGGCCACATGGCCAATGGACTGCGCCACGACAAACTTGATTTCGCCGCCGCTGACTTTTTTGTCCAGTTTCATGGCGGCAAGAAGGCGTTTCTTTTCCGGGGCGCTCAGCTTGATGCTCACCGGCAAACCGGCTTGTTGAAAAAGGGCCTCGATGCGTTGCGCCTCATCGGATTTGAGGCCGGACAGTTTCGTGGACAGTTTCGCGGCGGCCACCTGCCCGATGGAAATGGCCTCTCCGTGCAGGTATTTTCCGTAACCCGATATGGCCTCAATGGCGTGCCCGATGGTGTGGCCAAAATTCAGAATCGCCCGCAGCCCGGATTCCGTCTCGTCCTGGCTGACGACGTCGGCCTTGATTTCGCAACAGCGGGCGATGGTCTGCTCCAGAAGAGTGGGGTTGCGGAGCATGAGCTTGTCCAGGTGTTGCTCCAGCTTCCGGAAAAATGAAGCGTCGTAGATGATGCCATACTTGATCACCTCGGCCATGCCCGCGCGAAACTCGCGGGCAGGCAGCGTCTTGAGGGTGTCCAGATCGCACAGGACGGCGCGGGGCTGGTGAAATGCGCCCACGAGGTTTTTGCCCGCTTTCAAATTAACGCCCACCTTGCCGCCGACCGAGCTGTCCACCTGCGCCAGCAGGGTGGTTGGCACTTGCACGAAGCTGATGCCGCGCAAGTACGTTGCCGCCACAAAGCCCGCCAGGTCGCCCACCACGCCGCCGCCCAGCGCCACGATGAATGATTTGCGCTCCAGCCGGTGCTTCGCAAGCTGGTCGTAGCATTGTTGAACCACGTCCAGGCTCTTGGCTGTTTCGCCGTCGGGCACCTTCACCAGAACCGGCTCGAAACCCGCGGCGGTGAGGGACTGCATCGCCTGCTTGGCATACAGCGGGGCGACACGCCGGTCGGAAATCACCGCGCACCGTTTGCCCAAACCGAGCTTGGCGCAGGTGGCGCCCAGACGGGACAACAGGCGGGGGCCAATGGAAATTTCGTAGCTCCGGTCGCCCAGAGACACTTTGACAACGCGCATGGGCGCAGGATAGCGGCAGGCCATGCCGCGGCAAGCTTCACCTTGCGCTGCGGCATAATTCTCCGAAAGCCTTCGCGGCGGCGGACCAGACGTGTCCCCGGCGGGAAATGAGTCCCAGTTTGCGCTCCAGCGTCGGGCGCTTCAACGGCACTTCACGGAATTTACTGGAGTTGACGCCCGCAGCCATTTGGGGCACGACCGCCACGCCGAGCCCCGCCGCGACCAAGGCCCGAACCGTTTCCAGCTCGCCGGTTTCGCAGGCCACCCGGGGCTCAAATCCCGACCGTTGGCAGGCCTCCAGAACCACTGCGCGCGCCTTGCCTTTGTAAAAAATAAACGACTCGGCTTGAAGATCACCAAGCTTGATGAAAGTTCTCGAGCCCAAACTGTGGCGTGCCGGAAGGAGGGCCACAAATCTTTCGACAAAAAGCTCCTGAATTTCAAAGGCATTTGACGCTGCGGGCAACTGCAAAAAGCCCAGTTCCGCCACGCCGTTTTCGACCAGTTCGGCCACCCCCTCGGAACTCTCCTCGCGCAGGGTCAACTCCACATGCGGGTGCGCCTTGCGGAAGGTTTGAATCACCGGTGGCAGCCAGCAGGCGCTCAAGGTGGGAATCGTCGCGATGACCAATCGCCCGCGCCGCAGTTGCGCGATGTCGGCGACGGCCTGCCGCGCCTCGTCGGCCAGCGACAGCATTTGCTGCGCCTTAGCCAGAAACGCCTCGCCGGCCGTCGTCAAGCGGGTCTGCTTGCGTCCACGGATAAATAACGGCGCGCCCAATTCGGCCTCCAGATTGTGAATCTGCTGGCTCAAGGCCGGCTGCGCGATGCTCAGGCGTTTCGCAGCGCGAGTGAAATGTTGCTGTCGTGCGACTTCGGCAAAATAACGCAACTGGTACAGTTCCATAGGAATTTCTTATTCTATCAATAGTTAATTAATGTTTTTCCTATCCAAAGACCAACCTTATTCTTCACCACAATGATCGATGCCAAAGCACACTCTGCCATAACCGCTTCAGGCGATCCCATCAACCTGCTGTGCCCGCGCCGCCGCATCGAAGGCATTTCCGCCATCCTGCTGCC
>CALJZV010000299.1 GCA_937983475.1 uncultured Verrucomicrobiales bacterium | reverse complement strand
CTTCGGAATCCCAATTGCTGAAGGAATTTGAGGCGGCCTTGAAAGCAAAAGACAGTGTCGCGTTATTGTCCTTGTTCAATTCGCAAGGCGTTTCCGACGAAATGAAGGCCTTCCAAAAAGAGATTACCGAGGAGATTCTGGCGCAGGAAGTGAAAGGCGTTAAGCTCCTTCCGTTGGCCGCAGATCACCCTCTGACCAACGAAGTGGATGGAGTTCGATACAAGCCGAATGTCTCAGTGGTTGGCCTGCTAGAAGTTCAATTTCAACAGGACGGCAATGCCACCAGCTTGCCATACGGCAATAATGGAAAAGCCTTTTACATTGCGGGCACGGTCGAGGAAAAAATCGCCACACCTGACTCGCCTTCCCGCATGCTTGGCATCACCGTTCTGGCTCCTGGAACCGGGGGGGACTCATTCTCTGGTTCTTTTATTTACGTCAACAACGGCAAGGAAATCAAAGAAGCCATTAGTGGCGGAAATTGGAGCAAGGTATTTCGGGGTGATTACATAAAGTCATGCACGATTCAGAAAACCTCTGACGAGCAGAAATGGATAACCGTGTGGATATTTGAGGAAGGGAAGAAAATATTTGATTCTGGAAAAGTCGAATCAGGGGCTCCTATTGTGTACGAAAAGAAGTAATCGGCCTTTGCGCATGGGAAATTGCCTTTCATTTGCTTTGTTATTACGAGCCCCATTTGCTCAGAAAATAGCGAACAAACAGCTATTTGCTCCATGAAGTATCCGATTGGCGAGTGCGTGTTCACTGACCATGAATCAGCCTAGAATAATTCTTGTCGTAGTCCTGATCCTTTGCACGTCAGTGATCATGTTCAGGCAGTACAAAAAAAACCAACGGCTGACTTCGGAAATGTCCGCGCTGAGCGAACAGATTGCGGCGGCGGAGAAGCTGCGCGCCGAAAATCAGCGGCTGGCCGAGGAACTGAAATCGGTTTCCGATCAAGCCCAGAGCGAACGCCGCGAACTGTTGCGGTTGCGCAACCAAAGCGCCCGGGCGCGCCAAATCGAACAGGAAAACGCCCGCCTCAAAACCGAGCGCGACCACCTCTTGCAGCAGCAGGCCGAAACTGCGGCCAATCCGGCCCCAACCGCAGCCGGGGAGGAAGACGAAAAAGCTTTGACCCCGGAGCAACAGTTGGTTCGCGCAAAATTGAACCACGGAAGATCCCGCGTCCTGGCGCTGGTGATGTTCGCCGCCGACAACAACAGCCGCCTGCCCGCCCAGCTGGACCAGGCAACCGCTTATCTGCACGACAATGAGCAAACCCGAAAACAGCGGGAGGAACTCGGCATTGACGATGAGCAGTTGGAAGTGTTGTTCGGAGGCTCGACTTTGAGCGATTTTCCATCGCCGGGCAAAGTGGTGCTGCTGAGGGATCGGGTGCCGTTTCAATTGCCTGACGGCAAGTGGGCTCGCACTTATCATTTTGCCGACGGCCACTCCGAGTTGATTGCCGCTCCCACCGCTGACGGCTTTATGGCGCGGGAGAAGGAGCTCGGATTGATAACAAGGTGAGTTTGGCAGTGCCTTTCAAGGCGCGCATCGAGGATTCCGCCGGCCCAAATCCCGCTTGGCAGGGTTGCGCGGTTTTGTTTACCTTCGCGCGCCGATGAAAATACCGCGCCTCCTCCTATTCCTTTTAATTTCCTCATGGCTGTTTGCCCTTCCCTCCGCCGCGCAAGAGGCCGTCGGCTGGGAAATCCGCGCCCGCAGCCCGCAGGGCGAACTGGAATACGACCCGGCCACCGGCGCGCTCACCGAGGCCAACGGCATCATCGTCACCTACCAGGACATTGTCCTGACCGCCGACAAGGTCACAGCCAACGAAAACACCGGCGACGTGCTGGCCGAGGGCAACGTCACCATCAAGTCGTCCGACAATCTCTGGACCGGCGACCGGTTCATTTACAATTTCAAGACCCGGCAAATTTCCGCTGGTGAATTCAAAAGCGGCCGCCCGCCGTTTTTCATCACCGGCGAGAGCCTGGCGATCAACCAGACCAACAAGACCTACACCGCGACCAACGCTTTGGTCACCACCGATGACTACGAGGTGCCGGCCTACAAAATCCGCGCCCGCAGCCTCACACTGGTTCCCGGCGAATACATCGAGGCCAAAAACGCCACGCTCTACCTGGGCAACGTGCCGGTGTTTTATTATCCCTACTACCGGCGCTCGCTCCAGCGGCACCCGAACAACTTCGCCTTCGAGCCAGGCTATCGCGGCATTCACGGGGCTTATTTATTGAGCACCTACAATTGGTTTCTGCGCGAAGAACTGCGCGGCTCGGTGCATTTTGACATGCGCTCGCGCCGCGGGCTGGCTGCGGGGCCGGACCTGAGCTACGACGCGGGGAAATTCGGCAAAGGCGATGTGGAATACTACTTCGCGGCGGATGACGATCCCGGATCGGACAACGCGGGCAACCCGATTTCGCGCCACCGCCAGCGGCTGCGCTTCACGCACCGCGCCGACTTCGACACGAATTTCACCTTCAAAACGGCTGTCCGGTACCAGAGCGACCCGTTTATCGTCCGCGATTTTTTTGAATACGAATACCGCCGCAACGTGCAGCCCAACACATTCGCCGACGTGACCCGGTTCTGGGACAACTGGGCGCTGGATGTCCTGGTGCAGCCGCAGGTCAACGACTTCTTTGAAACCGTGGAGCGCCTGCCCGACGTGCGCTTGACCGGCCTGCGCCAGCAGATTGGCGCGACGCCCCTCTTTTACGACAGCGAAAGCACCGTGGGCTACTATCAGCGCCGCTTCGCCTCCACCAATTTGTTTCAGCCCGACTTCTCGGCCTTTCGCGGCGACACGTATCATCAAATCACTTTGCCGCAGACGTATTTTGGCTGGCTCAACGTGACGCCGCGCGCCGGCGGGCGATTGACCTACTACAGCGAGGCGCACGGCCCGGGCGCCACGACCGGCGAGGAAATAAGGGGCGTGTTCAACACCGGCGCCGAAGTCTCCTTCAAGGCCTCACGCGTCTGGAACAACGCCGAAAGCAAATTCTGGGATGTCAACGGCCTCCGGCACATCGTTCAGCCCAGCGTCAATTATGTGTTCGTGCCCGAGCCCAACGCGCGCCCTCCGGAGCTGCCGCAGTTTGACCCCTTGCTGCCGAGCTTCCGCCTGCTGCCGATTGAGTTCCCCGATTTTAACGCCATCGACGCCATCGACAGCGAGAATGTCCTTCGCTTCTCCCTCCGCAACAAGCTCCAGACCAAGCGCGACGACGTGGTGGAAAACTTCGCCAACTGGGCGCTTTACACCGATTGGCGGCTCGACCCGCGCACCAACCAAACTACGTTCGCTGATCTTTACTCCGATTTTGACCTGCGTCCGCGTTCCTGGTTGTGGTTCAGCTCCGAGATGCGTTTTGACATCCAAAAAGCCAATGTGCGCGAGGCCAATCACCGGGTGACTTTGGCACCCAACAACCGCTGGAGCCTGGCCCTGGGTCATCGCTATCTGGACAATGACCCGGCTTTTGGCATCGGCCCGACCGGCCACAACCTCATATACGACAGCTTTTACTACCGGATAAATGAAAACTGGGCCTGGCGCATGGCGCATTACTTCGAGGCGCGCGACGGCACGATGGAGGAACAGTATTACACCATTTACCGCGACCTGCGGAGCTGGACTTCGGCGCTGACGTTCCGCCTGCGCGACAACCGCAATGGGCCGTTTGATTTCACGGTGGCGATTACCTTTTCGCTCAAGGCGTTTCCGCGCTACAAGACCGGTGAAGACACAGACCGCCCCTGGATGTTGATTGGCGGTTGATGCCGTTGAGAAAATAAAGCGCTGGGGCACCGAAGGAGAAATGGTGGAGCCTAGGGGATTCGAACCCCTGACCTTCTCATTGCGAACGAGACGCTCTACCAACTGAGCTAAGACCCCACACAAAGGGCGAGTCGAAATGTGGCGTGGACGGCCCTGAATGGCAAGCCCAGAGACGGCTCGACCCGATTTGCACGCCTCCACCGACATTTCCAAATGAAGTCCGGGTTCAATTAAGTGACCGCCTTGGCCGAGAAACGATACATGTCGCCGCGATAGACGGAGTCCTCCATTTCAAGGATCAGGTTCTTGCCGCAGAAACTGACACCCTCGACCCGGAACGCGGGCACCGGCTTTTGCAGTTCAAACGCGTCGAGCAAATCGCCTTCAAGCATAACCGCGCTGAGCATCTGGTTGATTTCATTCAACTGAAGGCCATACACCCGCTCGTAAATTTCGTAGAGCGATTTCTCCAGGTTCTGTCTCTGGATGTCCGGGCAGAGTTCCAGGGAAATGAAGCGCGTCTCCTTCATCATCGGGATGCCGTCGGCGAAGCGGATGCGCTCAATCTCGCAGAACGGTCCCTTGAGGGTGTACACGCGGCCATTGACCGTTTGAACGCGGTCGGTCTTGCGCAAATGAAACCCGATCAGGCGCGTGGAGGGCTTGCGCCCGGCCTCGGTCATGTTTTTGGTGAAACCGAAAATGCGGTTGATGGAACGCTCCACTGTGTGGTCGCGCACAAACGTGCCCCGGCCTTTGACGCGCCGGACCCAGCCGGCTTTTTCCAGCTCCAGCAAGGCTTTTCGAGCCGTGGTGTTGGAGACCTCGTATTTTTCGATCAACTCGTTTTCCGAGGGGGCGAGCGAGCCGGGCTTAAGCTGGCCGCGTTGGATTGTGCCAATGATATCGCGGGTGATCTGGAAGTATTTGGGCAGATTGTAATCCGGGCTTTTCACAGGATGCGCGTGCGGCGCAGACCATAAGCCCGGAGGGTGGAAGCGTCAATTGCGACAAAGCGCCAAAGGCCTCAAAGGAACTTTCAAGGTTGGAGAGAAAGACTTTCCCATCGCAGCCGGGCTTTTTGGGCATGGTCCGCCAACGCCCTCTCATGCTCAATCAGCACGGCGCGGACCACGGCCGAGTCGTCGGCATGCCCAAACGTCTCGATTGAATCGGGAATAAGATCGTGCTGGCGGTGGGCGTAAATCAACGCGAAGGCCGCGCTGGCAATGGTCACATAAGGAAGGTCCTCGGCCTCGCCTTCCAGAAAATCCTCCACCACATCGGCCAAAAACTGCAACTGCTCGGGCAAGTGGGGATAAATCGGGTCGTCAATGGACGCGAATTCAAGCTTCAACAGCGGGATGGCCTTATGTATCCCCTTGAGCATGCTCGGTGTCACCCTGGCGGCGCCGCGATGAACAAATTTCACAATCTCCCCCATGCAGAAAGCATCTCCGAGCCGGGCAAGATTCACAAGGGGGCGGATGCCCGATTGGGCAATCAGGCGGCGAGAGGATCAATGGTGGGCAAATGATTGAGGAGGTTCTTCCTTAATAATGGCCTCTGATTACAGGGTTTCCATCGGGCACGCAGGGAGCGCATCCAGAAACGCCTGCCCATATTTTTTGGAAAGCACCCGGTTGTCCAGCACCACGACAATGCCCTTGTCGTTGCGCGTGCGAATCAGGCGTCCGACGCCCTGGCGGAATTTGAGTATGGCCTCGGGCAGCGAAAAATCGCGGAAGGAATTGCCGCCGCCCGCCTCGATGTTTTCGATGCGGGCTTCAATCAGCGGATGATCGGGCACGGCGAACGGCAGCCGAGTGATGATCACGTTGGAAAGCGCTTCGCCGGGCACGTCCACGCCCTGCCAGAAGCTGTCCGTGCCGAACAGCACCGAGTCCACGTCGCTCTTGAATTTTTCGAGCATCAGCGAGCGCGGCGTGCCGGTGCCTTGGATGAAGCATTGCAGTTTCAAGCGGTCAAAAAACGGCTGCATGCGCGCGCCGACCTCTTGCATCAATTTGAAATTGGTGAACAGCACAAACGCCTTGCCGTGCGTCATGGATATAAAATGCTCAATCCAATGCACCAGGGCATCCTCGTAACCGCGCTCTCGGGGATCGGGCATTTTGCCGACGACAAACAGTTTCATTTGCCGCTCGTAATCAAAGGGCGAGCCGGCCTGTAGCATCCTGGCCTTCTCCCCGCCGACGCGCCTGGCAAAATAGTGGAGGGCCTGTGTGTGGGTGGAAGAGGGCGCCAAGCTTGCAGCCTGAGAATTCATTTCACCGGAACCTTCGGTTCCGGAAGGCAGGCGGGACGCCTGCCCTGCGTTGTCCGAGGCCATGCGGGTCGCCAGCGTGGCGCTGGTCATGATGACCGATGTGTCCGCGCCGAACAGGCGGCGGCGCAGAAAATCCGCAACATCCACGGGCGCGGCGTTGAGGGTCAGGTTCTGCTGGGCCTTGCCGGAACGCTCCACCCAATAGACATGCTCCTCGGCGCTCTGACTCAAGAATACCGCGATCTCGTTGCGCAGTTCCGCCAGGCGACGGCTGCATTCCATCAGCTCCTGGCCGGTGTCCTTGTCCTCGCTGGTCTTGATCATTTCACTGACGGCCTCGCGCAGCCGCTGGATGGGCAGTGTCACGTTGTCCTTGACCAGATCCGGGCGGCGGATGCGAAGTTCGGTCCAGGCGCGACTCGAGGACCGGCTTTCATTTCCTCCAAACTTGCGCGCCTTCTCGGCCTCCGCCATTTCCTCGCAAACGCCCTCAATCGCATGAAAAAACATGTCCGCCTCCCCAAGCAGTTCCGCGACCAGCTTCACGGCAGCGCCCTTGCGCAAGGTGGCCAGCAGCCCTTTTTCCGTTCGCGGATTCCACAGGCGGTTGAGCGAGTAGCGCAACTGGCCGCTGGAAACGCTAACACCCACGTGCCGCGCGGCGACGCTTTCCACGGTGTGCGCCTCGTCGAAAATCACAAAGTCGTTTTTAAACAGCACCCCGCCGTCCACCTCGTCGTCCACGCCGCCAAGGTTCATGAAAAACAACGTGTGATTGAGCACCAGCACATCGGTGGAGAGAATCCGGCTGCGCACCTGCTGAAAAAAACAGGGCGGATTGTTGGCCGACGTGGCGAAGTCCGACTGGTGCCCGCAGAGCTTGGGCGAGCACAACCCGCGCTCCGAACAGACCTGCGACCAGACCTTCGGGTCCGGCTCGATGTCGAAGTCCGACAGGCTGCCGTCCCTGGTGCCCCGCGACCATTCGTAGATGCGCTTCAACTCCTCGATTTCCGGCGAAGTAAACAGGCTGTCGGCCATCTGCATGGCCTTGTGCAGGCGCCGGGTGCAGAGGTAATTCTGCCGACCCTTGAGCATGGTGTAGCTGAACTTCACCGGCAGAATCTGCGCGAGCATCGGCAGGTCCTTTTCGACCAGTTGCTCCTGCAGGTTGATGGTGTGCGTGGAGACAATGGCCTTCTTGCCCTGCGACACCGCGAACAAAATGGACGGGATCAGGTAGGCCAGGCTTTTGCCGACGCCCGTGCCCGCTTCGACGAGCAAGTGCTCCTTGTGTTCCAGCGCCTGCGCCACGGCCACGGCCATCTGCTGCTGTTGCGGGCGATATTCAAAGTTCTTGGCCTTCGACAACATACCCGTCGGCGAAAAGATCGCCTCGACCTGGCGCACCAGGTCGGCGTCGGAGCCTGCGGGCTGTTGTTCAACGAAGCTGATCATTGTCGGACGTGAATGCTCTGAAATCGGCGCGAAGCCGGATTAACTTTCCCTCGGCCTGCGGACGATGACCTCCTGCCCGGCCATGTTTTTCACGATCATGTTCGCCGGCAGAATGCTGCGCCAGTTGACGCACGGGTAAGTGACCGAGTTGCGCCCGAGAATGCTGCCGGGATTGAGCACCGAGTTGCAGCCCACTTCGGCGAAATCGCCGATGAGCGCGCCGAACTTTTTCAGGCCGGTGTCGAAGGGCATGCCGTCCTTTTCCACGGTGACGTTCCCGGGAACGAGTTTGACGTTGGAGATTTTCACGCCCGCGCCCAGGTGCGCCTTGTGGCCGAGGATTGAGTCGCCGACGTAATTGAAGTGCGGCACCTGGCAGCCGTTGAAGAGGATCGAATGCTTGATTTCGCTGGCGTTGCCCACGACGCATTCGTCGCCGATGAGGACGTTGTCGCGAATGTAGGCGTTGTGGCGGATCTGGCAGTTGCGCCCGATGATGGCCGGCCCCTTGATCATCGCGCCGTCCTCCACCACCGTGCCCTCGCCGATGAAGACGTCCTTGCCAATGAAGGCGTTGCCCTCGCAACGGTTGCGCAGCTCGGGCTTGAGATGGGCCGCCAGATAAACGGCCAGACGTTTCAAAGCGTCCCAAGAATACTCGCAACCTTCGAAAACCGCCGCGTGCTCGGTCTGCCCCAGATCAAATAAATCCGCAGGTTTAAACATGCCGCAAACCTTATGGCAAAGCGCACAGGCGGCAAACTGAAATTCGGCAAGTTCCCCCGGGCTCGTTCAACCCTTTATAGCATCGGCGCTCCGCCCTCTTCACCCACTTCGGCCTATGCTCGCTGGTTGGGCCTCTCTAACCATCCTCCAATGCCTTCTTGAACTCGGCATGTACTATCAGGTCGATACGCTGCTCCTCAAAGTCGATGTAACGGGGAGCAACATCCCGTACCCGCCTCGCGCATCTCGCACAGGTCGGCAATTTGAGCTGTAACTCTACGCTCTTGCCGTGAGATTCCAAGCGGTGGAACAGACCGAGAAACGGAATGAAGTATCCGATCAATCTGCCCATCAACGGACCCATCGCTGTGCCCTGGGCCTCTGAGACCAGATGTATCTTCTTCAGGCGTTCGGTCGCCGCACCGCAATGGTGGCAGATAGCCGGAAGCTGGCTCCCACCCCGAATACTCACCATCGCTCGATCAGGGTCAGTGCCGACATGATCGAGCGTGTTCTTCCCGCATGCTGGACACGTACCATCCCCCTGGGGAATCACCTTTCGGTAACAGTGTGGGCAAGTCGGGATGGACATGAGATGTGCGTCAAGTGACCCAACAGTAGTTCCTAGCCGAAACCCATTCGGCAAAGGCAAACTGGGATTGGCGGCTCATGGAAAGGACAGTTACTCCGGCTCAAACGGCTGGCAAGCCTTGTTTTTCAAGGGGTACGCGCCTTGGGAGCGGTTGGCCAAAAACAAACCCGCAATCATTTTGCCCCTTCCGATTTCCAGAACAAGCTCCGAACCGCCGGTTCGTCGAATCAATCATACAAGCTTCGTAAACTCATCTACGCTCAAATCCGCCTGGCGCAAAATAGCCCGCAAAGTTCCGCGATCAATCTGGCGATGGTTCGGCACAACCGTCTGAGCGAATGGCGTGTCTCGGCGCATGATAATGTGGCTGCCGTGCTGGCGTCGTATCAAGAAGCCCACTTTTTGAAGCGCCCGGACAACATCCTGCCCGGAAACTTGCGGCAACCGGCTCATACCGCCACCAACTGCGCGTCAAATCGCTCTTGCGGGACGGGCAGATTGTCCTCCTGA